>JBAUUM010000513.1:0-11205 GCA_049582705.1 Actinocatenispora sp. | reverse complement strand
CACCTCGTGGGCCCGGCCGTCGTCGGTGCGGCGGGAGGTCAGGCCCCGGCCGCCGGGTTGTTCATCTCGATGTCGTCGACCTTCACGTTCACCTGGGTCACCTTCAGGCCGTACTTCTCCACGGCCTCGATCACCTTGACCTGTACGGCCTTCGTCACGTCGGCGACGACCTGACCGGCCTCGATCACGATGACGATGTTGATCACGACAGAGGTGCCCTTGACCTCGGCCGACGCGCCGCGGCTGGCATCGCCGACCTCGTCGAGACCGACCTTGTTGAGCACCGAGTCGAAGAACCGGGACACGTCGCCGCCGAGGTCGGCGACCCCGGCCACCTCGCGCGCGGCGGCCACCGCGATCTTCTCGATGACCTCCTCGGACACCGTCGTCACGCCCCGCGCGGCTGTCTCCGGTGCGGCGGCCGCGGCGGGCTGTGCGGCGTTCTCCACAGGGTCGGTCATGGTGTGTCTCCCTGGTTGTGGGCGCTACGTCAACGGCGTGGTTCGCAAACGAGCCGTGCTCGGCACAAACCGGCGCTCGGCAGCCTACTCAACCCCGTCCACTGCCGGTACTCGCCGATCATCAGCGCACTTGCCGGCGTCGGCGACCATCGGTCCCGCGGACGCACCCGGACCCGCGACGGAAGCTGGCGTCCACGGCCGCGGGAACGGCCGGCGGAGCGCCGGTCGAGCACGGCACATCAGGCGCCGACGGCGGGACGCGGGCACGTCGGGCACCGACTGGAGGAGACCCATGGTCCTGGGAAACATGCCGGACAGCACCCACCCGCAGCGGCTGCTGTACCGCATCGAGCAGCTGGAACACGAGGCGGCGGCGGATGCCCGGGTCGGTCGGTACACCCGCTTCTACCCGCCGATGGCGCTGCTGCTGCTCGTGCTGTCGTTCCAGCCGCTTCTCGCCGAGGACCCGTCCTCATCCGAGTTCGGGTCCGTGTGGCATCTCGCCGGCCGGTACGGCGGTCCCGCGCTGACCGGCGTCCTGCTGTTCGTGGTCCTGGTCGCCCTGCTCGTCCTGTCGTCCCTGCACGGCCGGGTGGGCGCGCTGCCGGTGCTGATCGCGGTGTTCTCGGTGCCGATCATCCTGCTGCTCGTCGCGAAGCCGGAGACCGGCCACCCGAGCCCGGACCTGTCCGACTCCGGGCTGGCCGGCCTGGTCCTCACCTCGGGCCTGTTCGTACTGGCCGTCGCCCACGCCGTCCATGTGGGTGTCTGGCGCCGGCGCGATCAGCTGTGACGCGCCGGTGCGCGCCTCCCAGGGGAGGCGCGCACCGGTTCGGGACGGTCAGGCGGGGACGCCCGGAGGCTCCTCGGCGGCCTCGTGGGTACCTTCCACGTTGGCCACCACGTCCGCCGGCTTGAGCCGGGTCTTCATCGCGACCATGAACACGATCAGCGTGAACACCGCGATGACCAGCTCACCGACGCCGTACTTGAGGACGTCGATGCCGCCGGTGTAGTGACCCAGGTAGCTGATCACGGCGAGGCCGGCCAGCCACAGGATCATCCACGAGCCGGACAGGACCTGCAGCGGCGGATGCTGGTGGCCCTTGGACAGCAGGTAGTGCAGGCCCAGCAGCACATAGCCCAGCGCCACCGCGACGAACAGCTTCCAGTTGGTCTCCCAGCCCGTCCAGTACACGATCAGGTTGGCGGCCAGGAAGCCGAGGAACGGCAGGATGTCCCCGCCGGGCAGCCGGAACGGCCGCACCTGCTCGGGCAGCTGCCGACGCAGCGCGGCCACCACGACCGGACCGGTGCCGAAGGACAGCACGGTGCCCGAGGTGATGAAGCCGACCAGCTTCGCCCACGACGGGAACGGCAGGAACATCAGGCAGCCGAACACGAACATGACGATGACCGCGACCCACGGCACGCCGCGCTTGTTCAGCTTGGCCAGGCCGCTCGGCGCGTTGCCGACCCGGGCCTGCGAGTACGACAGGCGGGTGCTGAGCGCCGCGTAGATCAGGCCGGTGTCGGCGGGCGAGACGACCGCGTCCACGTACAGCACGACGGCCAGCCAGGTGGTACCGATCAGCAGCGAGATCGCCGCGAGTGGCCCGGCGTCGTTGTCGAACGCGAGCTTCGCCCAACCGTGCGACAGCGACTTGTCCGGCAGCGCGGCGATGAACGCGATCTGCAGCAGGATGTAGATGACGGCGGTGATCAGAATCGCGCCGATCACCGCGAACGGCACGTTGCGCTGCGGGTTCTTGGTCTCGCCGGCGAACTCGACGCCCTGCCGGAAGCCGAGGTAGGCGAAGACGATGCCGGCGGCGGGCAGCGCCGCGAAGACCTGGTCGTACCCTTCGGGGGCGAAGCCACCGAGCTTCTCGGAGGTGAAGTGGTCGCCGTGGAACGCCACGACGAAGAACACGACGATCACCAGCAGGATCACGACGAGTTTCCACCAGACGAGCACGTTGTTGAACCGCGCGAACGCCTTGACGCCGAGGATGTTGATGAAGCTGAACACCAGCATCAGGGCGACGCTGATCGCGATCCCCGGGCCCGTCAGTACGGACACGCCGTCGACGTCGTGCATCATCCACGGCAGGTACGACGACGCGTACTGCACGGCCGCCATGACCTCGATGGGCACGGTGGCGGTGGCGGCGACCCAGGTGATCCAGCCGCCGGTATAACTGGCGAAGGAGCCGAACGAGTAGTGCGGGAACCGCACCACGCCGCCGGCCACCGGGAACATGACGCCCAGTTCCGCGTAGTTGAGGCCGACCACGATCATCAGCACCGCGCCGAGCACCCAGGACAGGATCGACGCGGGGCCCACCATCGTCGAGGCGTTGTAGGCCCCGAACAGCCAGCCCGATCCGATGATCGAGCCGACGCCGGTGAACAGCAGGCCGACCTTGCCGATGTCTTGTCGAAGGCCGGTATCGAGTTTGACCTTGACCTGTTTCGGTGGTCGTTCGAGCAGGGACATCGGCTCACTCCTTGTGTCCTCTGGGGGGACGTGCGGAGGATCGGTACCCGGATCCCGGAAAAAAGATGCGGTTCGCAGGTCACAAAACGACAGCGATGACCACTTTCCGTGACCGAACGGTTCGCCAACGCGGACGGAAAACGGGTGATCGAGGAACGATGCGGCACTGTTCGCGGAGTTGAGTTCCCTCCGATGATCTGGTGGCGGATGCCGAAGCTGACCTAGGCTTCCCGCATGACCGAGGTCGACATGCTGCACCGGATCGACCTGATCACCGATGCCGCCCTCGCCGAGCTCGACGTGCCGGACCTCCTGGAGGAGCTGCTGGTCCGGGTGCGCGAGCTGCTGGCCGCGGACACCGCCGCCGTACTGCTGCTGGACCCGGCCACCCGCGAGCTGGTTGCCACGGCCGCGAAGGGCCTGGAGGAGGAGGTACGCCAAGGCGTGCGGATCCCCCTGGAACGCGGCTTCGCCGGCCGGGTGGCCGCCGAACGCCGCCCCATCCAGATCGAGCACGTCGACTCCGACACGGTGATCAACCCGATCCTGTGGCGGACCGGCATCCGGTCCATGCTGGGCGTGCCGCTGGTCTGCAACGGTGACCTCATCGGGGTCATGCACGTCGGCACGCTGGTGCCCCGCCGGTTCAGCGACGAGGACGTCCGGCTCCTGCAGCTCGTGGCCGACCGCGCCGCCCTGGCCACCCAGGTCCGCCGGTCGAACCTGGACCGGGCCGCCGCGCTGGCACTGCAGCGCAGCCTGCTGCCCGGCCGGCTGCCGACCCTGCCCGGCCTGGAACTGGCGGCCCGCTACGTGCCCAGCGACCACGGCGGGGTCAGCGGCGACTGGTACGACGTGTTCCTGCTCGACGGGGACCGGCTTTGTCTGGTCATGGGCGACGTGGTCGGGCACGGCCTGCCGGCCGCGATCGTGATGGGCCGGCTGCGCAGCGCCCTGCGGGCCTACGCGCTGGAGACCGACGACCCGGCCGAGGTCATCACCAGGCTCGACCGCAAGATCCAGCATTTCGAGCCAGGCATCACCGCCACCGCCCTGTACCTGGTGGTCGACCCCGGGCTGCACCAGTTCCGCATCTCGGTGGCCGGGCACCCGCCGCCGGTACTGGCGACGCCCGGGAAGCCGACCACCGTGCTGGACATCCCCGCGGACCTGCCGCTGGGCGTGCTGCTGGAGAGCCCTCGGCACTCCAGCACGGTCCCGCTGGATCCGGACAGCCTGCTGTGCCTGTACACCGACGGGCTGATCGAACGTCGGCACCAGTCCCTGCGGGACGGCATCGACGGCCTGTGCGCCGCCGTGGCCGTCGCCCCGCCGGCCGAGGTCTGCGCCAAGGTGATGGCCGCCCTGGTCAGCACCCGGGATCCGGACGACGACGTGGCCCTGCTCGCCCTGCGCCGCGGCGCCACGACGCCCTGACCGCCGCCCGGGCACCCGACACCCCGGACCCCCGCACCGCCCGGCGACGTGTTTCTCGCCCGGAACGGTCGGGGGCCGGGCGGGTTGCCCGACCCCCGACTGCGGCATCCGCGATGTCCGTCCGGGGCGGCGCCGGCCCGACGCGACACCGGAGCCCCACCTGCGCCCCGGCGCCCTGCGGCCCGGTCCTGTTGCCCGGACGAAACCCCGATCTCCGCGGTAGCCGACGTCCGGTCGGTCACCGACCTGGACCCGGTCGGTACGGTGCAACCACACCCGGCCCGCCACAGTGGTGGCCGTCGACGGCAGGCCGGGCATGGCTCGGCACGAGGAGGAGGTCGTGCCGGGGCGTGCAGCGGGTCAGGAAGGTCCCGCGCTGCGTTCCCTGCGCGTCGAGTGTGCGGGTCACGCCGGGTGGGCCGTGACATGATTCGGCCTGGCCCGAAGAAGGACAAAACGCCAGAAGTTCGTCGGGACGGCTACGGGGTCGGGGGACCGTCGTGTACCGGATTCACTTCACCGCGCAGGATCTCGCGCGGACCAGGGTCGCCGAGGCGCCCATGCCGCTGCTGGAACTGCATCTCGCGACGCGGGCGCTGCAGGGGCGTGGCGAGGGGGCGCGGCTGGACGCGTGGCGGCGGCGCACCGCCGCGTACCTGACCGCCGAGGAACGCATGGTGCTGGCGTTCACGCCGGCGGTGGGCTGGTCGCCGACGTTCCTCGGCCCAGCCCTGGCCGGTACGCCCGAGGAGTTGCTGGAGACCGCCCGCGCCACGCCCCGCCGGCAGATCGACGCCGAACTCGCCGACCTCGCCGAGCTGCAGCCCACGCCGTCCTGGGCGCGCAACCTGCCCGACGACGCCGAGCTGCAGGGACGGTTCTTCGACGGCCTGCACCGCCTGTACGCCCGGCTGCTCGGACCGTACTGGGCCCGGCTCACCGACGACTTCACCGCGGACCGGACCGTGCGGATGCGTCAGTTCCTGCACGGCGGCGTGGAGTCGGTGCTCGCCCACGCCAACCCGCAGTGGATCCGCTGGACACCGCCGGTGCTGGAGGTCCGCATGGCCAACGGCGCCGACCTCGACATGGAGCTGACCGGGCAGGGCGTCCTGCTGGTGCCGTCGCTGTTCGTCACCCGTTCCATCGTCGACGACGAGGAACAGCCGCAGCCGATCGTCACCTACCCGGCCGGGCACGACCTGCCGCTGAACCGGCTGACCATGCTCGCACCGGACGACGACGCGGCCGGGCCCACGGTGTCCGCGGTCGCCTCCCTGCTGGGCGGCACCCGGGCCGCAATACTGACCGCCGTCGCCGAGCACCCGGGCTGCTCGACCAAGGAACTGGCCGTACTGGCCAGGGTGGCGCCGGCCAGCGCCAGCGAGCACGCCACCGTGCTGCGCGAGGCGGGCCTGATCCACACCGTCCGGTACCGCAACACCGCGCTGCACAGCCCCACCGCCCTCGGCGCCGGGCTGTTGAACCAGCCACGGCGCGACCACCACCGGCCCGGCGTCACGCTGCCGGCGGCGCGGCAACCCACGGCCTGACCGGCGCGTTCTTCTCGGCGCGGGCCGGCCCGAGTACCGGTCGCGGGGTGACACCGGCCGTTATGGTGACCGCAGCCGGTCCCGGGGGGTGAGGCGTGCCGTTCGTTCTCTCGCGTCTGCTCGTACGCCTGGGCATCCTGCGCAGCTGGGCGACGCCGGTCGCGGTGGCCCTGTTCGTGTTCGTCACGAGCTGGCCGCTGATGTACCTGGTCGAACCGGCCAGCAACCCGCTGCTGCGCCCGACGAATTTCTGGTGGTATTTCGTCGTCACCGCCTCCACCGTCGGGTACGGCGACTTCACCCCGGAGACGACCCTCGGTCACGTGGTCGGGGTGTACGTCATCATCGGCGGCATCACCGCCATCACGACCGTGTTCACCAACCTGGCCGCGGTACTCGACAAAGCGAAGGGGCGGTTCATGCAGGGCTCCATCACCTCCGACGCCGCCGGCCACGTCGTGCTGGTCGGGTACACGCCGGGGCGCACCGAGCGGATCGTGGAGCAGCTCTTCGCCGACGGCGAGACCCAGGTGGTGCTGTGCGCCTGGGACGAGGTGGGCAGCCACCCCATGCCGGAGCACGGCCTCGACTTCGTCCGCGGCGACCTGACCGACGAGAAGGTCCTGCGGCGGGCCGGCGTGCACCGGGCGCGCAGCGTGCTCGTCGACGCCCGGGACGACAACGAGGCGCTCGCCGTCGCGCTGACCGTGGACCACGCCCGGGGCGCCAGCCACCTGGTCGTCACGCTGCGGGACATGCGGCGCGCGTCGCTGGTCACCTACGTCGACCACGACATCCGCTGCGTGCAGTGGCACGCGCCGCGCATGATCACCGAGGAACTCACCTCCCCCGGCATCACCGAGGTGTACACGCAGCTGATGGGGCACGGCGGCGCCAACACGTACTCCACCACACTGCCCGCCTCGCTCGGCACGGTCTCGGTCGGGCACTGTCAGACCGAACTCGGCCGCCAGCACGGGGCGACGCTGCTCGCCGCCCGTACCGACAGCAGGCTGCTGGTCAGCCCGTCCTGGCACACCGAACTGCCGCCGGGCGCGGTGCTCTACTACGTCAGCCCGCACCGGCTCAGCACCGAACAGATCACCCGCACGCTGAGCGGCTGACGGTGTCCCCCCGGGCACCGTCGGGTGCCCCTCTCGCTGGAGGTCCGATGTCGGGCACGGTCCTGTCCATCACGCGGTATCCGGTCAAGAGCGCCCGGGGTGAGGCGTTGAACGCGGTCGGCGTCGAAGCCGACGGGCTGCACGCGGACCGGACGTGGGCCTGCGTCGACGCATCGGACGGCACCGTGGTCAGTGTGAAACATCCCGGCCGGTGGGGCCGGCTCCTTCAGGTGACGGCCACCGTCCGGCCCGACGGCGCCGTCCTGGTGACCGCCTCGGGCGAGGTGTTCGAGGCGGGCAGCGCGGCGGCGGACGCGGCGTTGAGCACGCACCTCGGCCGACCGGTACGGCTCACCAGCACCGTGCCCGACTCCGCGCGGCTGCACCGGCTGCTGCCGGACGAGGCGGGGCTGGTACCCGACTGGTTGGGCGACGCCCGACCGGGACAGGAACTGGTCACCGGTATCGCCGCCCGCCCCGGTGGTCGGTTCGTGGACTTCGGCCCCGTGCACCTGCTCACCACGGGTGCGTTGACGCGCCTGGCCGGCCGGTTGGGGCGCGCGGAACAGCCGGCCTCGCCGTTCCGTCCCAACCTCGTCGTCGACGTGCCGGCCGACCCCGGGATCGGCGACGAGCTGCACATCGGTGACGTGGTCCTGCGGGTCCTGCTGCCGACGCCGCGCTGTGTGGTGCCGGGGCTAAACCGCTCCGGTGACGTGGCCGACCGCGACCTGCTCCGGACGCTCGCCGGCCGGTACCGCACGCTCCTCCCGGGCTACGGGCGGGCCGCCACCTTCGGCACGTACGCCGAGGTGCTGCGGGCCGGCCGGATCGAGGTGGGCATGACGGTCGACCTCCGCCGCGCGACGCTGCCCGCGGCGAAGCCGGCCGGGGCCGCCGAGTCCGCGGAGCCGGCCAGGTCCGGCTAGATCTGCCGGGTCCAGGCCACCACGAGCGCGGCGCCGAGCGCGGCGAGTACCAGGCAGACCGGTACCACCCAGGGGGCGGCGCGCTCGCCGCGCAGGCCGGCGCCGAGTCGTACGTGCAGGTCGGCCACCAGGCGCAACAGCACCGTCGCGGCCACCGCGAACGGCAGGCCGATGAGGAAGTGCGCGAGCCACGCGCCGGTCCGGGTCGGCCCGCCCCACGAGGTCGTGTACGGGCCGTCGACCACCAGGCCGAACAGCGCGCCGCGCGCCACGACCAGGGCGACGATGCCCAGCAGTACCCAGCAGACCGCGCCGACCAGGACGCTGACCAGGCCGTGACCCAGCGCGGTACCGGTCGGGGTGGGCGCGTCGGCCGGTGGCTGCGGTCGGCGCAGCAGCCGCGCGGCGAGCGCGGACCACCAGGACCGCACGGTACGGGCCCGGCCCAGCAGGCACAGCGGCAGCGCCGCCACCGCGACCGGCAGCATGAGTGCCCCGTACCCGAGGGTGCCCGGGACCGCCGTTGAGACGCGGACGTACCACCGCCGGGGCGGCCGGCCGACGGTCCGGACGGGCACCGGCTCTCGATGTGTCGTCATGCGCACGATCGTGCGGTCCGGCACCGCGGCGCCGCGTCACCCCCCGGTACCAGATCGGGACCGGTACCCGGGTAGGGGTGTCGACGTCGGGAGGGCTCCCCGGTGGCCGGGTCCATCCTGGCGGCATGTCCCGGATCGTCACGGTGGTACTCGCCTGTTCCCTGCTGCTCGCCGGCTGCGGCGCGTCGTCGGCCGACCGGTCCCGCGCCACCGCGACGGAGACCTGGACGAAGGTCACGCCGCAGCCCGGTCCGAGCCCGACGCTGCCCCGCGCCGCCGACGGCGACGACATCCTCGCGTGCACCGACGGCTCCTGCGAGATCCTGGTGACCGGCGAGATGGGGATACGGTTCGACGACCCGGCACTCGGCGTGGCCTGGCTCTCGGTGACCGGCGTCGGGCCGGACGGGGTGGACCTGCAGGTCGTGACGGCGGCCGGGGCGACCGCGAACCTGATCTCCCAGACCCCCGACCAGGGCGGCCCGTCCGTGGTCAACGAGCTGACCGTCCTCGTCGTCGCGCTCGCCGGGGACAGGGCGGTACTGCGGCTCGCGCATTCCTGACGGGTGTCGATCGACACTGCAACCCCCTGTGCCGCAACCGGAACACGCAACGAACCGTGTCACCGGTACGTCGACGCCGCGGACACAGCGGCCTGGCACACGGGGAGTACGGATGAGACGAATGATGTGGGCGCCCGTTCTGGGGGCGCTGCTCGCGATCGGGATGGCTGCCGGCGCGCAGGCCGCGCCCCGGCACCCGGCCGCCGACCCGGCACCGGCGGGCGGTGTCCTACGGGTGACCGGCGACACCCACCTGATCCTGTCGTACGACCCGGCCGGCGGGCAACGCAACGGCCGGTACACGACACCGTGGAACGTCTTCAACAACACCGAGGACATCGCGTTCAGCTGGGACCGCCGGTACGTCGCGGTGGTCACCGACATCGGCAACCTGGAGATCGGCAAGTTCACCGGCGAGGGCTGGCAGTCGGTGCGCAGCTACACCCGCGCGGACCTGGCCGAGCAGGACCGGGACGGCACCTACGGCACGCCGCGCTTCACCAGCGACGGCAACCGGCTGATGTTCTCGGTGTGGCGCGAGACCAGCCAGAGTCCGCACGACGTGATCGCCGCGTACTCGCTGGACGCCGCCAACCCGGCGGCGAAACCGATCCGCGATGCGGAAGCCGCGGAGTACTGGGACACCGCCGGCACTCCGGTGCACGCGGCCGGGGTCCAGGCGATCACGGGCGTGCCGAGCATCGACGGCAAGCCGGTCAAGGCGAGCCTGCTGGTCTCCTCCGACGAGGTTGTGGCAGCCACCGTCTTCGGTGTCGACGACTCCGACTTCCAGCCGTACACGTGCAACGAGCCGCTCGACAACGTCAGCCTGGTGTGCATGGCGGACCAGTCGATCTCCACCCCCGCCCAGGGCACGATCGCGATCCTCACGCTGCTGCCGGACGGCACGCTCACCCTGACCAAGCGGGTCGGCGCGCTGCCGTCGCACGCCGCGCTGCCCGACCCGGAACTGGGCCAGGACGTCTACCTGTCACCGGACCGGACCCGGATGCTGGTCAAGACCCCGAGGGGCTGGTACGCCGGCGACGTGGACGGCTCGCCCGCGCCGAAGTACCAGTTCCCGCACCTGGGCGCGCAGCCGGTGCACGCCGGGGAGCGGGTGGCGGGCTGGGGACCCCGACACTACCTGCCGGCCCACCACATCGACTGACCTGCTCGCAGCACCCCCTGTCGGGCCCCGGCCGCCACGGTCGGGGCCCGACCTCGTCGTACGCGCCGGCCGGGTACGGGGCGGCGCCACGGCTCACGCGTTCGTGGCCACGGATCCACCGTCACGGTCACTCCCGTCATGGTCACTCCCGTCATGGTCACTCCCGTCATGGTCACTGCCATCACGGTCACTGCCGTCACGGTCGCGTCGGCCGCGGAGCTGTTCGTGGACCGCCTGGAGGTCGCCGAGCACCCAGATGTCGGTGAGCAGGCCACCGGCGGCGGTGAAGAACGCGGCACCGGAGTAGCCGAACCGGCGTCCGGTGGCCGGGATGTCGAGGAACGGCCCGAGATGCGTGCCGGTGTACCGGAGCCGGGCCGCGGCGCGGTCGGCGGTGGCCACCACGTCGAGGATCTCGTTGTGGAAGTCGGGTGCGCCGAGCCGGACCCGGTCCCGGTACGCCCGCCAGCCGTCCCGACCGTTCGTCCGCTGCCCGAGTGAACCACGGAAGGTGATGTCGGGGGCGAGGACGTCGGCGACGCCGTCGTCGTCCCACGCGTTCCAGAGCCGCTCGTAGAACCGGCACACGAGATCCCGGACCGTGTCGTCGTCCACCGCTCCCCCTCGCCCCTGGACGCCACTGCTTCCAGTGTGCCCGGCCGCGCGCCGGCGCAGGAACGGTTGAGGACAGTTCGAGGATGAGGGGTGCGATCCTGCCGCGAGGTACGCGGGGGGCGTGCCTCCGATCCCCAGGCTGGAGGCGGGCATGACGCAGATTCCACGAGGTCACAGACGAACACACGCAGGACGATTCCGCGCTCGGAAGCTCGGCGTGGTCCGCGCCGGTGCGGGCCGCGCCGGCGGCGGG
>JBAUUM010000512.1:0-3587 GCA_049582705.1 Actinocatenispora sp. | reverse complement strand
CCGGCACTCCTCCGCAGGTCGCAGTCGGGGTCATCCCCCAGGCTCGGTTCAGGGGCGAACCGGAGGACTACCCAGGGCACAGTTCGCCCCAGGGTCGTAGTCACACACCGTCCGGACGTACGACGCTTTCCCCTCCTGCCGCCCATAGTCTCGATCCGTATCCCGGCGGAGCGAGTTCGCCGGTGCGGACAAGGGGGAGGACCGTGACCACTTCGCTCACCACGGGGACGGGTGTCGCAGCCCGTGCGGTGGACGTGTGGAAGGTGTACGGAAGCGGGGAGGCCCAGGTCGCCGCGCTGCGCAACGTCAGCGTCGATTTCGACCGGAGCCGGTTCACCGCGATCATGGGGCCGTCCGGGTCGGGCAAGTCGACCCTGATGCACTGCCTGGCCGGCCTGGACGAGGTCAGCCGGGGCGAGGTGTTCGTCGGCGAGCAGCGGATCAGCGGCCTGGGCGACCGGGGTCTGACCACGCTGCGCCGGGACAAGATCGGGTTCATCTTCCAGCAGTTCAACCTGCTGCCCACGTTGACGGCCGAGGAGAACATCCTGCTGCCGCTGTCCATCGCTGGTCGCAGGCCGGACCGGGCGTGGTTCGACACTGTCGTGGACGCGGTGGGGCTGCGGGACCGGCTCGGTCACCGGCCCACCCAGCTGTCCGGTGGCCAGCAGCAGCGCGTGGCGTGCGCGCGGGCCCTGGTGGCCCGGCCCGAGGTGGTCTTCGCCGACGAGCCGACCGGCAACCTCGACTCCCGCTCCGGGCACGAGGTGCTGGGCTTCCTGCGCGACTCCGTCCGCGACTTCGGGCAGACGATCGTGATGGTCACCCACGACCCCAACGCCGCCTCGTACGCGGACCGGGTGATCTTCCTCGCCGACGGCGCGATCGTCGACGAGCTGCACGACCCCACCGCCGACCAGGTCCTGGAGAAGATGAAGACCCTGGACAAGATCGGCGAGCAGCCGCGGCACGCCGCGCCGGAGGGCGAGTTCTGATGCTGCGGGCGGTACTGAAGAGCCTGCTGGCCCGCAAGCTGCGACTGATGCTGTCCGGGCTGGCCGTGGTGCTGGGTGTGATGTTCGTGGCCGGCGCGTTGGTACTGACCAGTTCGCTGGGCAACTCGTTCCAGTCGCTGTTCGCCACGGTGTACCAGAACGTCGACGTGCAGGTGTCCGCGAAGGCGGCGAAGGGCGCGCAGCAGAACGGGCCGTCGGCGCCGGGCACCGCGGCCGTACCGGCCGGGGTGGTCGACCGGGTCCGCGCGGTGGACGGGGTCCGGTCGGCGCAGGGTCAGGTGTTCGCCAACGGGGCGGTCCCGATCGGTCACGACGGCAAGGCCGTACCGAGCACCAGCGGCCAGCAGTACGGCGGCAACTGGCTCGGCACCTCCGACGTGCTGCAGCTGCGTTCCGGCCGCGCGCCGCACGCGGCCGACGAGGTCACCATCAACGCGGGGCTGGCGTCCACCGGGCACTTCCGCGTCGGCCAGCGGATGAAGGTGATCATCCAGGGCCGGACCCAGCAGTACCGGGTCGTGGGGATCTACGGCTACAGCGGCCACCGCGACTCGCTCGGCGGGGAGAGCAGTGTCCTGTTCACCACCCCGGTGGCGCAGGAGCTGATGCTGGGTCAGCGGGGCGTCTACAGCAACGTGTCGGCACGGGCCGCGTCCGGCGTCTCCCAGCAGACGCTCAAGAAGCGCATCGGCTCGGAACTGGGCGGCGGGTACCGGGTGGAGACCGGGGCCCAGTTGTCGAAGGAGTCCAGCGACTCGATCAAGAGCGCGCTGAAGTTCTTCAACTACATCCTGCTCGGGTTCGCCGGCGTGGCGCTGTTCGTCGGGGCGTTCCTGATCCTCAACACGTTCTCGATCATCGTGGCGCAACGCACCCGCGAACTGGCGCTGATGCGCGCCATGGGAGCCAGTCGCCGGCAGATGATCGCCTCCGTACTGCTGGAGGCCGTGGTCATCGGCGCGTTCGCCGGCGGCGTGGGCCTGGCCGCGGGCATCGGCGTCGGCGCGCTGCTCGGCTTCGTGTTCACCCACACCGGTGGCGGGCACCTGCAGATGTCGATCGGGGTACCGGCCAGCGCGGTCGTCGCCTCGTTCGCCGTCGGCATCGTGATCACCGTGGTCGCGGCGCTGTTCCCGTCGCTGCGCGCGTCACGGATCCCGCCGGTGGCGGCCATGCGGGACGCGGCGACCCCGGACCGGCCGCTGACCCGGATCACCGTGTTCGGCACTGTCGTGTTCCTGATCGGTGCCGCCGGTCTGACGGTCGGCCTGTTCGGCGACCTGTCCGGCACCCGCACCCTGTGGGCCATCCTGGGCGGGGTACTGGTCGCGTTCATCGGGGTGGCGCTGCTGACCCCGGTTATTTCCCGACCCGTGGTCAGCGTCATCGGCCGGCTGCTGTCGTTCTCCGTGCCGGGCAAGTTGGGCCGGCGCAACTCCGGCCGCAACCCGCGCCGTACCGCGATCACCGCCGCCGCGCTGATGGTCGGCATCGCGTTGATCACCGGGGTCAGCACCGTCCTGAGCTCGGTGCAGACCAGCGTCAACAAGGTGGTCGACCAGCAGATCAAGGCGGACCTGATCGTCTCGGGACAGCAGACCGGCGAGATACCGCCGACGTTCGACCCGGCACTGCTGCCCCGGATGCGGTCGGTGACCGGGGTTCGGTCGGTGGCGGGCATCTTCCGCGACGCCGCCCGCGTCGACGGCAAGGACGGCTACGTCGCCGCCACCGACGACGCCGGCGCCCTGGCCGACTCGCTGAGCCTGCGGCACCGGTCGGGCACGATCACGTCGCTGTCGGGTCACCGGGCCCTGCTGGACCGCAAGGCCGCCAGGGCAGGGCACCTCAAGGTCGGCAGCACCGTACGGATCGCCCTGGCGCACGGCACCGCCACGTACACGGTGTCGGGCATCTACGGGAGTGGTTCCAGCGGCGTGACCGGCTGGATCCTGCCGGCGTCGGCGGCGCGGGACTTCCGCACCCCCAGTGCGGTGTCGGGGTACGTGCGGCTCGACGACGGCGCGTCGGTGTCGGTGGCCAAGAAGGGCATCGACCGGCTGCTCGCGGACAACCCGCTGGTGACCGTCACCGACCGCACCAGCTACGTGCAGCAGCAGACGTCGATCTTCGACACGGTCCAGACGATGATCCAGGTACTGCTGACGCTGGCGATCGTCATCGCCGCGCTGGGCGTGGTCAACACGCTCGCGCTGTCGGTGATCGAACGCACCCGCGAGCTGGGCATGCTGCGGGCGATCGGCATGAAGCGACGCCAGATCATGGGCATGATCACCGTCGAGTCGGTGGTGATCTCCGTGTTCGGCGCCGTGCTCGGGCTCGCGGTCGGCGCCGGGCTGGGCACCGCGGTCGTCCAGGCGCTGAAGGAGCAGGGCATCAAGTACCTGAGCTTCTCCTGGAGCCTGATGGTCACGTACCTGGTGCTGGCGGCGGTCATCGGCGTGGTCGCCGCGATCCTGCCGTCGCTGCGGGCGGCGCGGCTCAACGTACTGGCCGCGATCGCGTACGAGTGACGACCCGGCGGGCCGGCCGGCCCGCCGGGAACAGCCG
>JBAUUM010000511.1:0-1790 GCA_049582705.1 Actinocatenispora sp. | reverse complement strand
CGCCCGGCGCGGCGTGGCCGCCGTCCGGCGTCAGCGCAGGGCGGCGGCGCCGCGGCACAGCTCGCCGAGCAGGCTGTCGAGCCAGCCCTCGCGGTACGACTCGGTGCCCCGCCAGGCGGGCTTGTCGACGAGATGGAAGACGAGATTGCGGAACTGGCTGAGCACCGTGAACCAGGGCAGCGCGTCGTGGTCGGCGGGACGCAACGGGCGCAGCGCGGCGTAGGCCGCGGCGAAGTCCGGCCAGTACCCGGTGGACCGCACGCCGTACAGGTCGGCGGCGGTCCAACCCTCCTCGGCGAGGTCGAAGTCGATGATGGTGAGGCGCGCCTCGGGCCCGTCGGTGACCAGGATGTTGTCCAGTGTCACGTCACCGTGCCGGATCCCGCGTACCGGCCCCTGCCCGGCCGGCAGTGCCGCGAGCCGGCCGAGCCGGGCCGCGGCGGCGTCGGCCAGGTCCCGCACCGCGTCGTACGCACGGTCGTGACCCTCGGCCCGCAGCCGCGCCAGGATCGTCGGTACCGCGTCGAGCGGGTCGGCCAGCCGGCGGTGCGGGCCGGGAAAGCTGTCGGCCGCGTTGTGCCACCGCGCGACGAGCCGGCCGTACTCGGAGTACAGCGCGGCGGACTGCTCTCCGGGTGCCCGCCCCGGCAGGAACCGGGACAGCGTGACCGGGCGCGGCCCCTCCGGCGCGGCGAGTACGGCGACCGCGCCCCCCGCCGCGCGGTCGGTCACCGCCGGGACCGGAATGCCGCAGCCGAGCAGGTGCCCGGTCAGCGCCACCTCCCACCGCACGTCGCGGAGACTGCGGTGCGAGTGCCGGTACACCTTGAGGACGTGGCCGGGGCGCGGGCCGTCGTCGCCTCGGACGTCCACCCGGTACACGTCGTTGACCAGGGACCGCAGCAACACGACCCGCTCCGCCGCGACCTGCGGCCAGTGTCGGCGCACCAGGTCCAGCAGCCCGTCGGGGTCCGGCAGCGAGCGCAGCACCGGCACGGCGTCCGGATCACCGGTCATCGGTCGGTCCTTCCGGGCACGGTTCCACGAGCGGTCAGCGGTACGCTACGACACCCCCGGCGGCCTGTCCGCCGGGTTTCCGTGGCCCGACGGCGCCCGGTCGCCCACGATCCAGGCCGTGCGCCCGCAGCGGGCCGACCGACCAGCCGCGCTCCTGGCAGTGCGCCAGGATCCGGGGCACCGCGTCCAGGGTGGCCCGCCAGGACTCCGGGGCGGCCGTGTCGCTTGCCGTGTCGTGCAGCAGCACGGTGCCGCCGGCGCGCAGGTCCCGCGCCACGAGGGCGTGTACCGAGGCTCCGGTGGCGTTCGCGGTCCAGTCCCGGCCCCACGCCGTCCACAGCACCGACCGCATGCCCAGCCGCCGGACCGCGCCGACCGTGCCGGCGCTGAGCACGCCGTACGGGGGCCGGAACCACCGTGGCGGCGCACCCGCCACTGCGGCGACGAGCTGGTGCGCGTGGGCAAGGTCCGCGCGTACCCGGGCCGGCGGGTAGCGCAGCAGCAGCCTGTGCCGCAGGCCGTGCACGGCGAGTTCGTGTCCGGCGGCGGCGATCTCGCCGGCCAGCTCCGGGTACCGGGCGACCTGTTCGCCGACGACGAAGAAGGTGGCGTGTACCCCGTGCCGGGCGAGCAGGTCCAGGAAGCGGGGGGTGGAGCGCGGGTCGGGGCCGTCGTCGAAGGTCAGCGCGACATGGTCGGGCCGGCCCACGCCGGCGAGTGCCGGCAGCAGTGCCCGCCGGGGTCCGGGCAGCGCGGCGAGGGCCGGTGCCGCG
>JBAUUM010000510.1:0-3887 GCA_049582705.1 Actinocatenispora sp. | reverse complement strand
CGCTAGCGGAGTGCCGCGACCCACCGCACGGTGCGGGTCGGTACCGGCCGACGGAAGGTGCGGACGGGCCAACCCTCGTCGCCGGCGGCCCGACGCAGTGCCCGGTCCGGGTTGACGACTGTCGGATATCCGACAGTCTTGAGCAGCGGAATATCGCTGACGGAATCGGAATAGGCGTACGACTCGGCGAGATCATAGCCCTTACGGGCAGCGAGTTCGCGGACGGCCAGAGCCTTGTTGGAACCGGCCGCGTAGAACTCCACGACCCCGGTGAAACGACCATCCTCGACAGCCATCCGAGTGGCGATCACATCGTCGGCCCCAACCAATTCCGCGATTGGTCGTACCATCTCCTGGCCCGACGAGGACACCAGGACCACATCGTGTCCGGCCTCCTTGTGCCGAGCGATGAGGGCCACCGCCTCGGCGTAGACGTACGGTGCGATCAACTCGTCCAGGGTGTCGGCGACGATCTGTCTTACCTGGTCAACGCGCCATCCGCGACAGAGCGAGGCCAGTTGGTCGCGGATCCGCGCCATCTGTTCGTCGCCCGCGCCGGCAAGGCGGTAGATCAATTGCGCGTACCCGCTCGCCAACAGGTCACGTCGGGTGATGAGACCGCCCCGGTAGAACGGGCGGGTGAATGCCAGCGCGCTCGACGTCGCGATGACGGTTCTGTCGAGGTCGAAAAAAGCGGCGCTGCGGCCCACGACCGAAGTTTAGCCGGGGCGCGCAGCACCTCCGACAGCGCCACTTTGGCGGCCTCCGGCACGCCCGGAATGGCTCACCCGAGGTCGTCGCGGGCTCGCTCGAACAGGTGTGGCGATTCCGGCTACCTCTCGACGCCACCGCTCGGTCTCGGGCATCCTTACAACAGGAACCCGTTGCGGCAGTGCAGCAGCGGTGTTTCAAGTCCCTCGGCGGTTGCACCCCCCCGTGACCGCTGAGCGGGTTCGGCTCGACCCCCCCCGGAGCCGGGCCCCTGACGACCCCCGCTACCCCCGGCGGGGGTCGTCCCCTCTTCCGACCCGGTCCGGCACGGGATGCGCAGAATGCCGCCGCAGGTCACGCCCTCGCCGGCGGGTCGTCGCCATCATCCTGCGCGCCGGGCCTCCCGGCGTCTGTCAGCTACCCGTCAGAAACGCCGGTGTCCATCAGCCTGCCCGGCGTCTTCTCGTCGAGCCCGACGCTTTCGCGTACTGGCTGAGTACAGCCGCCTCCTGACGGTGACCTCGGGCTGTGTCGCGTGCCTGCGTTAGCACGCGAGTACGGCAACGGGCCTTCCTGTCCACAGGCGCTGGCCGCGTTGTCCACAGGGGCGGTCCGCACGGTGGCCGCGGTCGGCCAACCCGGCCACGGTGGTCCGGTCCACCCACCGAGGCGAAGGGCAGCCATGGACACCGAAGACCGATCCACCGCGTCCCGCCGATCCGAGTCCGGCCGGTCCGAGGCCCGCCGGTCCGTGCCGCGTTCGTCGTCGACGACGACGGTCCGTCCGCTCCTGATCACCTCCGACGTGCTGCTGCTCGACGACCTGCTGCCGCTGGCCGCCGCGGGCTGCGGCGAGGTCGACGTGGCCGGCGACGCGGTGAGCGCGCGGCGCTACTGGCGCTCGGCGTCGCTGGTGGTCATCGGTTCGGACGCCGCGTCCGGCTGTGTGCGGGCCAGACTGCCGCACCGGCGCGACGTCGTACTCGTGGCCGGGGCCACGGAGGGGCAGGCCGACGATGCCGCCTGGCAGGCCGCGGGTGCTCTCGGCGCCGACCACGTCGTGGTGCTCCCGGCCGCGTCCTCCTGGCTCACCGAGCGTTTCGGCTCCGCCGGTGCCCCCCGACGGGGCGAGGCCCCACTGGTCGGCGTCGTCGGCGGACGTGGCGGTGCAGGCGCCAGCGTGCTGGCGGCGGCGCTCGCGGTCACCGCGTCCCGGTCCGGCAGGCGCGCCATGCTCGTGGACGCCGATCCGCTCGGCGGCGGCATGGATCTGTTGCTGGGCTGGGAGACGACCGCCGGCCTGCGGTGGCCGGAGCTGGCCGCCGCCCGGGGCCGGGTCAACGCCGGCGCGCTCTACCAGGAGCTGCCGCGGCACGGGGAGCTGGTGGTGGTCTCCTGGGACCGCGGCGACACCTTCGAACTTCCGGTCGCGGCCATGGACGCCACGCTCGACGCCGGTCGACGCGGCAGCGACATCGTCGTCGTGGATCTGCCCCGCCACCTCGACGACGCGGCGGTCCGGGCCGCCCAGCTCACCGATCGGGTCGTGGTCGTGGTGCCCGCCGACATCCGCGGCTGCGCCGCCGCCGCACGGGTGATCAGCAGAATCGGGCCACACTGCGGCACGCTGCACGTGGTGGTCCGCGGACCCGCACCGGGCCGGCTCCGCGTTGCCGACGTCGGCCAGGCCCTCGGGCTGCCGGTCGTCGCCGCGCTGCGACCCGACCCCGGGCTGTCCGAGTCGTTGGAGCACGGCGAGCTGCCCGCCGGCACCGGCAAGGGGCCGCTGGCGGAGCTGTGCACCAGCCTGCTCGACACGATGCCGGGCGCCCCGGCCAGCTCGGATGTGGCCTGATGACAGCGGTGGAGAGGCAGCTCGCCGACCGGGTCCGGCACCGGCTGGCGCGCAGCGGCCGCACCGTCACGCCCGCCGCGATCGTCACCGCGGTCCGCGAGGAGTGTGGTGCCGCGCTGGGTGACAGCGCGCTGCTGGGACTGGCCGAGGGGCTGCGGCGTGACCTGACGGGTGCGGGACCGCTGGAGGACCTGCTCGCCGACCCCATGGTCACCGACGTACTGGTCAACGGCACCGAGGTCTGGTGCGACCGGGGTGCCGGGCTGCAGCGGGCACCGGTCGCCTGGACCGGCCACGAACCGGTACGCAGACTGGCCCAGCGCCTCGCCGCACAGTGCGGCCGCGCCCTGGACGACGCGCATCCCTTCGTCGACGGTCGCCTGGCCGACGGCACCCGACTGCACGCGGTACTGCCACCCGTGGCCGCCGACGGACCCTGCCTGGCTCTTCGGACGTTCCGACAGCGCGCGTTCACCCTCGACGAACTGGTCACGGCGGGCACCCTGACCGACCCGCTGGCCGAGCTGCTCCACGCCCTGGTGGCCGCGCGGTTCGCGTACCTCGTCACCGGCGGGACCGGCTCGGGAAAGACGACCCTGCTCGCGGCGCTGCTGAGCCTGGTTCCCGGCAGCGAGCGGGTCGTCGTGGTGGAGGACGCGGCCGAGCTGCACCCGGAGCACCCGCACGTGGTCGCGCTGACCGCGCGGCACGCCAACGTCGAGGGCGCGGGCGAGATCACCCTGCGCGAACTGGTCCGCCAGGCGCTGCGGATGCGCCCGGACCGGATCGTCGTGGGCGAGTGCCGCGGAGCCGAGGTCGCGGAGCTGCTGGCGGCACTGAACACCGGCCACGACGGCGGTGCCGGCACGCTGCACGCCAACGCGCCGGCCGACGTACCGGCCCGCCTGGAGGCGCTGGGCCAGCTCGGCGGACTGACCCGGGAGGCCCTGCACGCCCAACTGCGGGCCGCCCTACAGGTGGTGCTCCACCTGCGCCGACTGCCCGGTGGCCGGGTGCTCGACGAGGTATGCCTGCTCGCCCCCGAGAGCCCGGGTGGGCCGGTCGCCACCACGTGCGTCTGGCGACGAGGTGACGGCACCGGGCCGGCCGCCCCCGTGCTCGCCCGGATGCTCGCGGACCGTGGTGTGCCAGCACCGTCGGTTCTTCGTGGACTGTCGACTGTGGACGAATCTCGGTGAGCGTTCCGGTGGGTCTCGGCACCTCCGTCGCGGTGGGGCTGTTGCTGGTCACGGCCGCGGTCCTGGCCGTCGCACCCTGGCCCCGGCTGCTGGCACGAGGCCGGCTCGGCGCCGTCCTGACC
>JBAUUM010000509.1:0-6839 GCA_049582705.1 Actinocatenispora sp. | reverse complement strand
GGCGGCACCGTGTCTGGCGCTCGACGGGCCGGTGGTGCTGCCGGCGCTCGCCGGGCCGCCGACCGGCCGGGCCGTGTCGCCGCGCGCGTCACCCTCCTGGGCGTCACCGTGCTGTGCGGCGAGCGCGCGGGCGCTGACGTACGCGGTGTCGGTCAGGTTCATCGGGCCGAAGCCACCGGCGGTACTCGGCGTGCCGGGGTGCGCATCCCAGCGGGACTCCAGATAGGACACGCCGAGCAGCACGCTCTCCGGCACGCCGTACTGCTCCGCGGCGGCGCTGAACGACCGCTGCCGCGAGGTGGCCGGGTCGGCGTGCGCGGCCGTCATCGGCACCGCGCCGGCGAGCCCGGCCGTGAGCAGGAGGGCGGTGGCCCGGGTGAGTACGGGCGGCGGTCGGCGCATGGCAGCCTCCAGGGTTGGCGGGACGTCACGTTTCGCACCAGCGCTCACACCTTGGCCCGTTCGACCAGCCGCGTCAATAGTTTCCGGACCAAATCCCAGTACTGACAGAATCCACCAGGCCCGGCGGCGTCGGTGGATCGCTGACATCGCCCGCATCGCCGGCGTCGTCGGCCGTTCGACCCGCGCGCCTGAGCCGTCCTCCGCGGGCATTTTCCCCGAATGTACGGGACAACCGATATGCACCGGACCCGTTCCGGAACAGGCGACCGTGAGTCACGGTCGCCCGTCGCCCGTCGCCCGTCGCCCGTCGCCCGTCGCCCGTCGCCCGTCGCGCATTTTCCCCGAATGTAAGCATTGTCCGCCCCCGAGGAAACGTACATTCGGGGAAAATGCATGTCTCGACACCGGCAGTTTATGCATTTGCCCGCTTTCTACGTTGTGCCGAAACGGGCATTACGTAGATTAGGGGAAAATGCCAAGAGGGGCGGGGCTGGTGAGGTCGCCCGAACCGTTGCGGGACGCGGCGAGGTGGCCCAGAACCGGGACGCGGAACGGCCCCGCCGACGGTCCGAACCGGACCAACGACGGGGCCGCCCCCAGGTGCCTTTCGCTCAGCCGATCGCCGGGACCACGTCCACGTCGGCGGCCTTGACGAACGCGATCCGGTGACCGAGCTGGATCCGCAGGTATCTGTCCTGCCCGACGACGTCGGTGCGGTCGTGCGGAATGCTCGCGTCGATCGTCTTCGCGTAGTAGTAGTCCGCGGCGGCCTTGCCGCCGTACACGTAGGACTGCCCGGCCTTGATCGTGTACTGCAGCGGCGTCACCGTCTGCACCGGGATGTCGGACGGGTAGGCCGCCTCCTCCGGGTACGCGCGGCCGTACGTCGGGATCTCGGCCTTGCCGGCCTTCGGCCGGACCACCAGCGCGGAGCTGTTCGTCACGGCCCGGTGGGCGCGCGGCGAGTGGAACCAGACCTTGTCGCCCTCCCACCAGATCGCCGTCCAGTCACCCTTGCGCTCGGCGACGCCGAACTGCTGGCCGGCGCTGGCCTTGTCGCCCCAGTCCGCGGCGCAGGTGGTGCCCTCGGTGCCGTCCGGGTGCAGGCCCTTGTCGTTGTACAGCGGCGCGTCCGCGCTCGGCGCGGTGCGCAGCCAGACGAAGCTGGTGCCCTGCGCCTGCACGTCGGTGTCCTGTTCGCAGTCGGTGACCTGCTGGACGTTCCGCGAGAACGCGGGGTTGATCGTCACGACAGGGCTGTGCGACGTGCCGGTCGGGATGATCGGCCGGCCGAGCAGCGTCATGAAGTGGCTCCAGTTCCAGAACGGACCCGGGTCCCAGTGCATGCCCGCCACGCCCGCGGCGTTGATGCCGGGGACGTTGTCGTGACCGATGATGTGCGTCCGGTCCAGCGGGATGTCGTACTTCGCGGCCAGGTAGCGGACCAGGCGCGCGGTCGAGTGGTACAGCGACTCCGTGTACCAGGTGGCGCCCTGGATCGCGAAGCCCTCCTGCTCGATGCCGACGGAGTGCATGTTGATGTACCAGTTGCCGGCCTGCCAGGCCACGTACGAGGTCGGCACCATCTGGGTGACGTGCCCGTCGGAGGACCGGACCACGTAGTGCGCGCTGACGTAGCTCGCCGGGTTGGTGAACGTGTTCAGCGTGTCCGGGAAGGTCTCCTCGGTGTCGTGCAGGACGATCGTGTCGACCTTCATGGTGTGCGGCCGGTCGGCGATGTCGTAGTTGCCGTAGTCGCCCTTGTCCTCGCTGTTCAGCGCGTACGCGGCGGGCACGAAGTCGCAGTCCAGGCCGTGCGGGCACTCGATCTTCGGGTCGCCGCTGTTGCGGGTCAGCTTCAGCGCCCGCAGCTGGCCGGTCTCGGGCTTCACGGACGGCTTCGCGGCCAGGCTCAGCTGCTGCCCGTCCTGGGTGCGGGTGGCGGCGCCGGCGCGGATCGTGCCGTACACGTCGCCGGCGAAGGTCTTGGCGCCGTTCTCGGTCCCCGAGCCGGAGTAGCGGGCGACGGCGCCGTACCAGCCGTCGACGGACGACGGGAGCGCGTCGCCGTTGAGCTTCCGCGCGTACTGGGCGAGCAGCGCCGCGCCGCCGCGTATGTTGGTGGCGTCGTCCGACCTGAGCTGACCGGCGGGCAGCCCGAGCAGGTCGGCGGCGGTGTCGAGGGTGTGCAGGGACGGCGCGCCGCTGGGCCGCGTCACCCCGTCACCGCGCTGGTTGGTCGCGCCGGACGGCACGTCGGTCAGGGCCATCGGCCCGTACGCGCCGGAGCTGCTGGGCGTGCCGTGGTGGGCCTCCCAGCGGGACTCCTGATAGGACACGGCGAGCAGCACGCTGGCCGGTACTCCGAACTCGTCCGCGGCGGCGGTGAACGCCGCCTGCCGTTCGTCGGATCTGTCGTGGGCGGTCGCCCCGAACGGCGCCAGCAGCACGGCGCCGACCATCGCGGCGGCCGCGGCGGCGAACCGCGGAGTGAGTCTCATGCGCAGGTCTCCTTTGGGTGGGCAAGCCAGGCCGGCCCCCGGTAACCGCTCGAAACCTCTATACCGGTACATGTCGGTCAGGGCACGGTACCTTCCGCGAACACACTTCTCCCAGCGGACACGCTTCGTCAATACCTGCCCTGGAAGACCGCGTGAAACGCAGGAATCCTTCGTACCGGTTAGGTCGGTTTACCCGCCTTGCGCCGCCCGAATTCAGCTGGTGGGCCAGGTACGCCAGTTCTTCCAGGAACGGCTGGGCGTCGGGCCCCGCTGCCCCTGGTAGCGCGATCCGTACACGGCTGAACCGTACGGGTGCTCCGCGGGCGAGGTGAGCCGGAAGATGCAGAGCTGTCCGATCTTCATGCCGGGCCACAGCATGATCGGCAGGTTGGCCACATTGGACAGTTCGAGGGTCACGTGGCCGGAGAAGCCGGGGTCGATGAACCCGGCGGTGGAGTGCGTCAGCAGACCGAGCCGCCCGAGGCTCGACTTGCCCTCCAGCCGACCGGCCAGGTCGTCGGGCAGCGTGACGACCTCCAGGGTGGAGGCGAGTACGAACTCGCTGGGGTGCAGCACGAACGGCTCGTCGTCGCTGACCTCGCGCAGGCTGGTCAGGTCGTCCTGCTGTCGGGCCGGGTCGATGTGCGTGTACCGGCTGTTGTTGAAGACGCGGAACCAGCGGTCCAGCCGCACGTCGATGCTGGACGGTTGGACGAGACCCGGCTCGAACGGATCGAGCTGGAGGCGCTTGGCGTCGATCTCGGCCGTCAGATCGCGGTCGGACAGCAGCATTCGCGCAGCGTACCGGAGCCGGGACGGGACCAACCGGGCAGCGTCACGGTGTCGGCGACATCCGGGGGGGCCCGAGCGGCACCCGGGCGATGGGCGGGCGGCGCCCGAGCGGCACCCGGACGGCGCGTGGGCGCTCGCAGGTGTTTGCTCAGCCGTGCTATTTTTAGCTCATGCAAGCAAAGAAGGCCCGGGAGCGCACCCGACCGACGTTCACCGAGTCCGCCCGGCGGGCGCAGATCATCACCGCGGCGATCGGCGCGTTCGCCGAGCTGGGTTACGCGCGCACCTCGTTCGCCAAGATCGCCCAGCGGGCCGGGCTCAGCAGCACCGGCATGATCTCGTACCACTTCGCCGGCAAGGACGACGTCGTGCGGGCCTGCTTCACCGAGATCATGGCGGTCACCACCGACTTCATGAAGCCGCGGATCGACGCCGCCACCGGACACGCGGCGAAGCTGCGCGCCTACATCGAGTCCAATGTGGAGCTGCTGCGGGCGCACCCCGGGCACGTACGCGCACTCGTCGAGATGATCGGCAACGCCAAGGACGCCGACGGTCGACCGATCGGCGACACCAGCGTGCTGACCGGCCGGGTCGGGCTGTTCGAGGCGCACCTGCGGGCCGGCCAGCAGGCCGGCGAGTTCACCGACTTCGACCCCCGGGTCATGGCGATCGCGATCACCGGCGCGATCGACGCCCTGGTCGGGGCGCACACCGGCACCGACGGCGGTCTCGACCTCGACCGCTGCGGCCGGGAACTGGCCGACACGTTCCAGCGGGCCACCGGCCCCACCCCGCACGAGCCCGAGGAGCAGGCGTGAACGACACCGCCGAACGAGTCCCGGTCACCCCCGAACAGCGACGCGCCGGCCGACGCGCCCTGGTGCGCGACAACCTCGCGACCGTCCTGCTCGACCTCGCCCTCCCGCTGGCCACGTACTACGCGCTGCGGGCCGCCGGGGTGAGCCAGTGGTGGGCGCTGATGGTGAGCATCCTGGTCGCCGTCCCGCACGCCGTCCACCAGCTCGTACGCCGTCGTCGCCTCGACGTGGTGGCTCTGTTCACGATCAGCGTCATCGTGTTCGGCGTCGTCGTCGGCCTGCTCACCGGCAGCCCCCGCGCCCTGGCCGTCCGGGAGGGCTGGGCGCACGCGCTGCTCGGCCTGTTCGGCGCCTGGATGCTCGTCACGGTGCTGCGCGGCCGTCCCGCGCTGCTCGTCCTCGGCCGCACCATCGCGGTGACCAAGACCGGCGAGGCCGGCGCCCGTGCCTGGGAGGACCGCTGGAACCACGACCAGGCGTTCCGCCGCGGGATGCGGGTGCTCACCGCGGTGTGGGGCGCCGTCCTGCTGCTGGACAGCGCCGTCAGCGTCGCGCTCAGCTACCTGCTGCCGATCGACCTGATCGCGCTGGTCGCCAACGTCCAGTGGTACGTGGTGCTCGCCGGCGTCATCGCCTTCCACGTGTACTACACCAAGAAGGTCGATCTCCGTGCCTGACCCCCGCACCGTCGCGGACCCCGACCGTCCGTGCCACGACACCGACGTACTGGTCGTCGGCGCCGGCCCGACCGGGCTGCTGCTCGCCGCCGAGCTTGACCTGGCCGGCGCCCGGGTCATGGTCGCCGAGCAGCAGCCGCGGCGCACCGGCCAGTCCCGGGCGCTGAGCCTCCAGCCGCGCTCCGCGGAGATCCTGCACTCCCGCGGCTGGCTGGAACCCCTGCGCGCACACGTGCACGCGGAACTCCCCGCCGGGCACTTCGCCGGCATCCCGCTGGACTACACCGTCTTCGACACCCGCTTCCCGTACCAGCTCGGCATCGAACAGGCCCGGATCGAGGAGGACCTGGAGGACCGGCTGGCCCGGCGCGGCGTACCCGTCCTGCGCGGGCACACGTTCACCGGACTCGACCAGGACGACGAGCGGGTACGCAGCACGCTGGACACCGGCACCGGCACCGGCACTGGGGCTGGGGCGGGCCGTCGCGGCCGGCGCCGGATCACCTCGCGGTACGTGGTCGGCGCCGACGGGGCGCACAGCGCGGTGCGCCGGCACCTGGACGTACCGTTCCCGGGCCGCGACGGCCGGATCCGGATGGCCGTCGCCGACATCACGCTGACCCGCCGGCCCACGGGCGTCGCCGAGGGCTGGGCGCTGCCGAGCTTCGGCGCCGGCGCCATCGGATACCTGCTGCCGTTGCGCGGCGGCGTGTTCCGCCTCGTCTTCGCCGGCCCCGAACAGCAGGAACTCGACCGTACCGCCGACATCACCCCGGCCGAGGTGCAGCGCGCGCTGACCGCCGCGCACGGACCGGACATCGAGGTCGGCACCGTGCTCTGGGCGTCCCGGTTCACCGACGCGTCCCGGCAGGTCGAGCGGTACCGCGAGGGTCGCGTCCTGCTCGCCGGCGACGCCGCACACATCCACCTGCCCGCGGGCGGCCAGGGGCTCAACCTCGGCCTGCAGGACGCGTTCAACCTCGGCTGGAAGCTGGCCGCCGAGCTGCGCGGCGGGGCGCCGGCGACGCTGCTCGACACGTACCACGCCGAGCGGCACCCGGTCGCCGAACGGGTCCTCGTCAACACCCGCACCCAGGGCGTACTCACCGTGCCCGACATCGACGTCGCCGCGGTCCGGCAGGTCTTCGGTGAGCTGCTCCAACTGCCCGAGGTCAACCGCCGGGTCGCCGGCGAGATCTCCGGACTGGACATCCGGTACGCGATACCGGGCGGCGGACGGCATCCGCTGCTGGGCGCTCGGGTGCCCGACCTGGATCTGGGCTCACCGGCGTCCGTCGCCGGCGTCCCGTCGGGCTCCGTCGCGTCGGGCACGGTCGCATCAGGCACGGTCGCGTCGGGCACGGTCGCGTCGGGGACCGTCGCGTCGGGCACGGTCGCGTCGGCTGCCCCTCCTGCGGCGCCGACGAGCACCGTGTACGGCCTGCTGCGTGCCGGGCGGGCGGTGCTGCTGGACCGGTCCGACCGCGCGGGCCCGTCCGTCGACGGCTGGCGCGACCGGGTCAGCCACGTACGGGTGCGCGGCGTGGCCGGTGGCGACGCGGACGCCGACGCGATGCTGATCCGACCGGACGGACACGTCTGCTGGGTTGCGGGCGCCGGCGGGCCGGAGCTCGACGACGCGCTCA
>JBAUUM010000508.1:0-3510 GCA_049582705.1 Actinocatenispora sp. | reverse complement strand
GTGCTGGACCTGCCCCGGCGCCGCGGGCAGGACCGCTGGTACTGCCCGGTGGCGGCGGTTCGGCCTGGTACGCCGCGTCCGACGGCTCCTCGTCGTCGGACCGGTGCCCGGCCGTCGGGCCCACACGGGGAGGGGTGGAGGTCACAGCAACTCCTGGCGGATGCGTACCTTGCTGGCGATGAGCCGCCTATCCCGCTGTTCGGCCCGGGGTTCCCGGGTGCGACGCCAGTCGGTGAGCGCGGTGCGCAGCACCATGCGGGCCGGGCGGTCCGGATCGACGTACCGGAAGATCAGCGACGTGGTGACCATGGCCAGCGCGATCTCCCACGCCGGGAACAGGTCGACCTGGAGCGTGATCGAGTAGTGGATCAGCATGAAGACCGGGACGAGTAGCGCGAACAGGCCGTACTGCGCATAGGGCAGCTGGAACGGCAGGGTGTAGCCGGGCGGGCCCAGGTAGAGCAGCCGTGCCCGGTAGATGTCGTCGTCGGTCCGCAGCCGCATCAGGTCATCTCACGTGAAGAGGAGGTTGACGAGGTAGTTGCCGAGGAAGAGCAGGGTCACCGCGCCGCCGATGAACACCAGTCCGACGATGGCGATCGCGGACGAGGTGAGTACGCGGGAGACCTCGCCCTTGTTGGCCCGGCCGATGAAGATCAGGCCGAGCACCGCCATCAGGATGGGGGCGATCTTGCTGGCGAGGAACTTGAGGATGCCGCTGGTGTCGAGGTCCTTGGGCGCGGCCAGGATGCCGGTGACGTGAGTGCCGGCATCGGACAGCGGAAGCCCGGTGAGCCCGGCCTGTACGAGCTCGCTGATCATGAGCCCCTCCCCGGACGCTCACCGTTGTGGCTGTCGAGTCTCATTGCTCTCAGCTTTCCCGATATTTTCACTCGTGGATACTAGGCAATCACCGTGTGTCTCTACTGTCCGCGTAGAGTGTCCACGACTGTACATTGCACTCAACTATGAGACAAGGCAAGTTGCATGTAACAATGATGCCTTCCTGGCGGCACTGAGAAGGAGCGACATGGTCGAGACGTTGGCGACCGGTGTGTTGCTGATCGTCTTGGGTGTCGTACTGGCTGGCCTGGGAGTACACCAGCTCGGCGTGGTGCGGGCGGCGAGGAAGTGGCCGCTGGCCCGGCAGCCGCGCGTTGGTCGGGGGCTCGCCGGCCTGCAGCTCGCCGTCGGGATCCTGGCGTCCACCGGCGGCGGTGTGGTGCTGGCCACACTGCTCAGGCTGAGTGTGGGAGTGCGGCTCGGCGTCGCCGCCGGAACGGGGCTGGCGATCCTGCTGCTGGGCATGCTGCTCGCCGCCAAGCTGGTGGATCGCGTGGAACTCAATGCGCTCATCCGGTCGCCTTCTCCCCTATACCGCACAACGGCGCCTGGACCGGGCGGGCAGTACCAGACTGCCACCGATCCGAGTCGGTCGACCAGCCCCCCTCCCGCCGCGCCCGGCGGCGCCGATGCCGCCGACCGGGCGGTCCCCTCCGGCGCGCAGCCCGGTTGGATCTTCACCGATCACGCCGGTTCCTGGTATCTCTGTGTGACCACCGGAAACGGCCACCGGTTGGTGCAACTGCCGGACTTCCGGCTGGTCACGGCGGAGGCCGGGCAACGGTTGACCGTGGCCGGCACCGTCGAGTTGACTGTCTGGCCGCTGGCCGGCGCGGACGACGCGGTGACCAGCGACGATCCGTCCTCCGACCACTACCCGGTGGGTGTCGCGGACGGCGGCCGACACGGCGCACCGCCAGGCTCGGTCTGAGGCGTACCCGGACCGAACATCCGGCGGCCGGTCGAGCGGGGCACCTCTCCCGTCCGGCCGGGCGTACCGAAGGGAGCTTCTCGAGCGTGGACACCTCCGGCACAGCGCCCCGTCCGACCGGAATCGGCGTGTCCGAACCAGGCGTCACCGGCGGACCGATCGGGCCGGTACCCGCCGGCCCGCCCGAGGAGGACCGGAGACCGCCCGGGGCGGTGCCACCAGGGGCCGTGCCACCAGGGGCGGTGCCACCAGGGGCGGTGCCACCCGGCGTCGGACAGGCCGGGGCCGTGCCGTCGGTGGTCGGTCAGTCCGTACGCCCGGTGGCGTCGACCGGCCCCGCGTCGCCGGCCGCGCCGGCCGGTGTCGGCATCGACCCGGACGAGCGCACCCCCCGCTCCTTCCACCTGTCCCGGCAGGTCCTCGAACGGGCCAGGGCCGCCGCGTACTGGCTGAGCCGGACGCCGGACGGCGCCGGACCGACCACGATCAGCGAACTGGTGGAACAGGCGCTACGGCTGGAGGTCGAGCGCCTCGAACAGGAACACAACGACGGTGAGCCGTTCCCGGCGGTGGTCGGCCGGATGCGTACCGGGCCGGGGGCCGCCGGCGCGGAGCGGATCCGTCGCGCCCAGCGGGCCAGGCGGCGCGGCACGAGCTGAGCCGGCTCCGTCGGCCCGTCCTGGCAGGTCCACGGCATCGGGACCGGAACCAGGCGTGCGGCACGAGCTGATCCGGTTCAGTCCCGGCAGGGCCACGGCATCAGGGCCGGGACCAGGAGGCGTGGCACCGGCCGAGGCCCGAGCATGCCCCGCCGGTGGCCCGGGCGCGACCCGCCGGTGTGGCCCGGCCCGGTAGCGTCGGTGCTGTGAGTGAGCGCGAAGGCGGCCGGGCCACCGGACCGCCGGTGGTGATGGGCGTCCTCAACGTGACGCCCGATTCGTTCAGCGACGGCGGCCGGTACGCCGACCTGGACGCCGCCGTGGACTACGGCGTGCGGATGTGGCGCGACGGCGCCGACCTCGTCGACGTCGGCGGGGAGTCGACCCGGCCCGGTGCCGACCGGGTGGACGCGGCGACCGAATGTGACCGGGTCATCCCGGTGATCCGCGCGCTCGCCGGGGCCGGCGTACCGATGAGCATCGACACGACCCGGGCCGTCGTCGCCGAACGGGCGCTCGCCGCCGGGGCCGGCGTGGTCAACGACGTGTCCGGTGGGCTGGCCGACCCGGACATGGGCCGCGTGGTGGCCGCCGCCGGCTGCCCCTGGATTTTGATGCACTGGCGCGGCCATTCGCGCCGCATGCAGGACCTGGCGCACTACACCGACGTGGTGCGCGAGGTCCGCGACGAACTGGCCGCGCGCGCCGACGAGGCGCTCCGGCACGGAGTGGCCGCGGAGCGCATCATCCTCGACCCTGGTCTCGGCTTCGCGAAGACCGGCGCGCACAACTGGCAACTGCTCGCCCACCTCGACACCCTGCTGTCCCTCGGTCATCCGGTACTGGTCGGCGCGAGCCGCAAGTCCTTCCTGGGGCGGCTCCTCGCCGACCCGGACGGCACCCCCCGGCCGGTCGGGGACCGCGAGGCGGCGAGCCTGGCCACGAACCTGTCCGCGGTGGCGGCGGGAGCGTGGGGGGTACGCGTGCACGAGGTCCGGGCCACCGTCGACGCGCTGCGAGCCTGGCAGGCCGCCGTCGCCGGAAGTGTGGACGCCGCGACCGTCGGGAGGCACCGTG
>JBAUUM010000507.1:0-9986 GCA_049582705.1 Actinocatenispora sp. | reverse complement strand
GCTCGGGCATGTCGACCTCGGTCCTCGCCAGCCCCTCGTCACCATGTGCAGTCATGTCCTGCTCCTCACGTCCCGCATTGACACGACGCAGGCTATCAAACTGATATCACATTTTCCATCCCTGCCTCACACACTCGTCAACCGACGGTCGCCCTGCCACGGGTGCGTGGTCCCGTACGGAGCAGACGCGACACCGCCCAGTCACCTGCGGACTGCATGGCCGACGCGGCGCGCGCGGTGGACACCGCGCCGGTGACGGACGGATGGCCGGTACGTGGTGGCCGGCGACGGGTCAGGGGCGGGGCGTGCCCGCGACGGCGCCCATGCGCCGCAACGCCTCGGTCAGTACCGCGGTCGAGGTGGCGAAGTTCAGCCGGGCGTGTCCCACGCCGCCGGTACCGAATGCCGGGCCGGAGCTGAGCGCGACCCGCGCGTGGGTCAGGAACTCGGCCGCCGGTCCCACCCGCGCGGTGACGTCGCCACGCACGGCACCGTCGGACTCCGGCCCGTCCAGGCCCAACGCGGTGCAGTCCAGCCACGCGAGGTAGGTCGCCTCGGGCGGCGTCCAGGACACCGCAGGCAGGTACTCGCGCAGCAGTTGTCCGAGCAGGCGCCGGTTCGCGTCGAGGGCGGCCAGCAACGCGTCCAGCCATTCGCGCCCGTGCCGGAACGCGGCCGTGTGCGCGAGGACCCCGACGTGGCTGGGACCGTGGCCGACCTCCTCGGGCATCCGGGCCAGGTCGGCACCGGCATCCGGGCCGGCGATGGCCAGGGCGGCCTTCAGCCCGGCGAGATTCCACGCCTTGGACGCGGACATCAGGGAGAGGCCGGTGGAGGATCCGGTCACGCTCAGGTACGGGACGAACTGGGCTCCGGGCAGTACCAACGGGGCGTGGATCTCGTCGGCGACGACCCGCACGCCGAACCGGTCCGCCAGTTGCGCGACGCGTTCCAGTTCCTCGCGGGTGTGCGCGGTCCCCGTGGGGTTGTGCGGGTTGCACAGCAGGAACCCTGCCGGACCGCGCCGTGCCGCGACCTCGAACGCGGCCTCCAGCGTGACGAAGTCGATGCGCGACTCCGCGGACAGCGGCGCCTCCACGATCCGGCGGTCCATGTGCTCGACGAACGCGTAGAAGGGCGGGTACACCGGGCAGTTGACCACCACTGCGCTGCCCGGATCCGTGACGAGGCGCAGCATCTCCACGACGCCCATCATCACGTCCGGCACCACCGCCGTGCGGCTCACCTCGAGTCCCGTCCAGGACCAGCGTTCGGCCGCGAATTCGCGCAACGCCTCGGCGTACTCGGTACCGACCGGGTAGCCGGTGTCGCCGCGACCGACCGCGTCGGTGACCGCGCGTGCCACCGGTTCGGCGAGGTTCACGTCCATCTCGGCGACCCACAGCGGCAGTACGTCGTCCGGGTGGGCACGCCACTTCATGCTCGATCGTTGCCGCAGCGCGTCCAGGGTCAGATGGTCGAACGGGTTGTCGAGGGGCATGTTCGTCGACTCCTGACCGCCCGGCGTCCGGAACGGCGGCGGGCACGACAGACGTGTTCTACCGGCGGCTCTTCTCGCGGAGTCTCTCACAGGGCCCCGCTCCGCGGCCGGCGTCGAACGCTGATCCGGGCCGTCGGGAACCTCGCGGACCGTTCCAGAGCGAGTGCGGAACGTACTTTTCACACGTCTTGCACTACATGCCCTATTCTGTCGTGTTGACCCCTATACAAGGAGGATGTACATGGGGAACTTGGGGAGGCTCCGTAGCGCGGTGGCCCGGAGCGGCGTGGCCCTCGCGGTGGGAGCCCTGGCGGCTGTCACCAGTACGGCGGCCGGCGCGGCGCCTGCGGGAACGGCCGAGACCGCGACACCGCACGCCGCCACGGTGCGCGTGCTGTTCGACAACACCAAGGCCGAACAGGCCGGCAACGCCGACTGGGTCATCAGCAGCAGCATGCCCGACCCGCTCGGCGAGAACGGCAACCCGTCGGACGAGTCCGACTGGACCGGCGGACTGTCGTCGTGGGGGGTGGCACTGCAGAAGACCGGGAACTACACCCTCGACACGCTCGACTCCGGCAGCATCACCTACAACGGTGGCGGCGACCTGGACCTGGCGAACTTCGACGTGTTCGTCCTGCCCGAACCGAACGTGGCGCTCAGCGACGCGGAGAAGACCGCGGTCATGACGTTCGTGCAGAACGGCGGCGGGCTGTTCCTGATCACCGACCACAACGCCAGCGACCGCAACAACGACGGCATCGACTCGGTCGGCGTCGCCAACGACCTGATGACGAACAACAGCGTCGACGGCAGTGACCCGTTCGGCATCGCGGTCGACGTCAAGGACATCGGCAGCGATACCCCGAAGGCGATCTCGGACGGCTCCGACCCGGTACTCAACGGGTCGTTCGGTTCCGTCAGTACCAGCAGCATCAACGACGGCACCACCCAGACGCTGAACCCGGCGGACAACTCCGCCGTCAAGGGGCTCGTCTACCAGAGCAGCGCCACCGCCGGCGGTGACACCGGCGCGTTCTTCACCGTCAGCACGTTCGGCAGCGGACGGGTCGCGGTGTGGGGCGACAGTTCCACCACCGACGACGGCACCGGCGCGTCCGGCGACACCCTGTACGACGGCTGGAACACCGGCAGCAACGCCGCGCTGGCGCTCAACGCCACCGCGTGGCTCGGCGGCGCCAGCTGATCCCGGACCACCGCCGCCGGCCGCCGTGACCCACGCGACCGGCGGCGGTGGCCGTCCAGCCCTCGTCCGTTCATGGACTCACTGTGCCTGGCCACCGTCGGCGTATCGACCGGGCCGGGGCGGTTCCGCGGTCACCCGACGAGGATCGCCTGGCGGGCAGGGATTCCACCGCTATCCCCGCTGGGACGCGACGGCCTCCAGCTCGTCGACGCTGCCGGACATGATCGTGCGGATTTGTCGGGTGATGTCCGCGACCGGCCAGTCCCACCAGGCCACCGCGAGCAGGCGGGTGATGTCCTGATCGCTGTGGCGGCGGCGGATGAGCCTCGCCGGGTTGCCACCGACGATGCCGTAGTCGGGAACGTCGTCGACCACGACGGAGCCGGCGGCGACGACCGCCCCGTTGCCGATGCGGACACCGGGCATGACCAGCGCGTGGTAGCCGAACCAGACGTCGTTGCCCACCACGGTGTCGCCGCGGCCCGGCAGGTCGGTGATGAGATCGGCGTGCCCGGCCCAGGAACCGCCCATGATCGGGAAGGGGAAGGTCGAGGGTCCGTCCATCCGGTGGTTGGCGCCGTTCATGACGAACCGCACGCCCTCGGCCAGCGCGCAGAACCTGCCGATGACCAGCCGCTCCGGCCCGTAGTGGTACAGCACGTTGCGAGTCTCGAAGGCGGTCGGGTCATCGGGGTCGTCGTAGTAGGTGAACTCGCCGACCTCGATCAGCGGCGAGGTGACCAACGGCTTCAGCAGAACCACGCGCGACTGCCCGGGCATCGGGTGCAGCACGGTCGGATCGGCGGGAACCTCTGACATCACGAACCGCCTTCTCGGACCGGGCAACGAATCGCCGTCGCCCGTGGCGCCGGCCGATCCCCGACACGGTGCCCCGATCGGGACGCGGCGAGCACAAGTGTACGGGCGGGCCGTTCCGCTTTTCCCGGTGCGTCCGCGACATCCGCACTTCCTCGCCGGGCGACATGCCCGGTCATCGTGGACAATCGGGACTGCCCGGCCTCGGCTCCTGACCACAGAGGCCAGGCCTCAGCGTGACGGTGACCCCCGACCGAAACGAGATCCGGTACCGTGCCCCAGCCACGTGGAGACCACGACCTCGTCTGGTACGTGTCGTACGGGTCCAACATGCTGCCCGCCCGCCTCCGGTACTACCTCGCCGGCGGCCGGCCACCCGGCGGGCGGCGGACCTACCCGGGCGCCCGGGACGCGTCGCCGCCGGTGGAGACGGCGGCCCTGACCCTGCCGGGTGGGGTCTTCTTCGCTCTGGAGTCCCGCACGTGGACGGGCGGGATGGCCTTCTACGACCCGCTGCTCGACGGCCCGACACCGGCGGCGGGACATCTCGTCACCCGCGCCCAGTTCAGCGACGTCGCGACCCAGGAGATGCACCACGAGCCCGGCCGCGACCTGCCCTTCGACGACGCTCCGGTCAACGGAAGGATCACCCTCGGTCCGGGCCGGTACGAGACTCTGCTGTGCCTGGGTGACCACGCCGGCGCGCCCATGTTCACGTTCACCTGTCCGTGGCGGGCAACCGAGGTGCGGGCCACGCGACCGGCCGGCAGGTACCTTCGCCTGATCGCCGCCGGGATCTCGGTGACGCACGGCTGGGGCGCCGACCGGATCACCGACCACCTGATGCGCCTTCCCGGAGTCGGCGGCACCTGGCACCGACACGAGGTGTCCGCCCTGGTGACGTCGGCTCTGGAGAATGCCTGGTCGGACCCGGCCCGGCCGGACCACCGCAGGGCGGCACGCTCCCCCGTCGCATGGCGTCCCGCGACCGAGAGCGGCTAGCGGGCGAGCACAGACCATCTACACCCATGTAGAAGGTCTGCTAGTCTCGCGGGACGATATCCACCAGGACGTGCCGGGTGGGTTGCCTGTTGGCGCCCGCGGCTGGGCTGAGGGAGCGGTCATGACCATCCAGTGCGTCGCGCCTGACACGCCGTTGCACCCCCTCGTAGCAGACCCGAGCTGACTGCCGGTCGAGTGCCGTACATCGTGTGGGTCGGGATGGCCGACCCCAACCCGGCCGCGCTGGACGAGCCCGGCCGCGCCCTGCTGTCGCGGCTGATACTCGACGTGGCCTCGGCAGACTGGGGAGTTCCCGCCGTCACGCATCCGCCGGACACCACCGCGGACGACGGCACCGGCCCGCGTTCCCACCACTCCGGCGACCTGGCCGGACTGCGGGTACAGCCGCATCCGCGTGGGGCGCTGATCAGCATGACGATCGAGACGGACGTACTCGACGACGCGTTGCTGGCCGGCTCGCGCCTGGGTCGTCGGATCAGCGGCGCGGCCCCCTCCCTGCTGGGCTGGACCGTGGAGCACGTCCGCGCCCAACGCCTGTCCCCGCTCACGGGCGGCGACTGGTACCCGGAGCCGGAGGGTTCGCCGTGGCGACCGGTCGCGGCACACCTCCCCGATCCGCTGCGTGCGCTGTCCGCCCGGTACCTGGTGGCCGCCGCCGTCCGTGACCTGGCCGACCCGGCGGGGCGTACCGGTCACCGGGTCGACGCGGCGGAGCTGGCCGAGGCGGCAGCCCGTGACCACCCGTGGGGACGGGAGCTGGTCTCGGCGTTGGGTGAGCTGATGGTCGTCGCCGGCCGGGCCGAGGCCGAGGCAGGGCGACGCACGCGGCTGACCGGCCGTGGCGGTGGACAGACCGACCTGCCCGAGGCCCTGCTGCACAGGGTGCGGGCCGAGATCGACGTACCGTCGACCGGATTCCGCGACGACACGATGCGCGGCCGGGCGCTGATCGACCAGTTCGTCGACGACATGGGACTGTCCTGGGACGACGCGGGCGATGCCCGGCACGAGGACCCCGGTCACCGGCCGCTGTGGCACCTGCTGTGGGCGGGCCTGCGGGTGCTTGCCACCCTCAGCGGCGACGGCACGAACGATGCCCGGTCACCGTGGCTCTGGTTGGACGCGCTGGGCGCCGACCACGCCGACCCCCTCGTCGGCGTCCTCGCGGAACTCGACCGGACCAGCCTGGCGTACGCGGAGCGGGACACCAGCCACCAGCTGTCCGCCGCCGCCGAGGCGCACCTGCTGATCCGCGCCGCCCTGCTGCACACCAGCTTCCTCGACCCCGCGGTCGGCACGCTGACCGGGTGCCTGGACCGGCCGCAGGTCACCGAGTCGCTGCAGCACATCGCGTACGAGACGCTGACCGCGATGGGTCCCGCTGCCGTGTGCGTCGCCGGGCAGGGGCTGGACCGGTTGCCCGGCGCGGCCGTCGTCGCCCGGGACCTGATCCCGGCGCTCCGCGCGTTGGGGGCCGAACACCAGGCCGGTGACCCGTCCGACGATCTCCACCGGGCGATGGAGCGCCTCCTGCACGAGGCCGATCCGGGCGGCGCCGGGCCGTCCGGGGCACACACGCTGCTGAACCTCATCACCAGGGCCGCCGCCGAACACGGCGAGGAGCGCGCCGCGGAACTGGCGCGGGATCTGTTCGCCAGGCCCAGCGACGCGGCCTGCCTGCTGCTCAACGGGGTCGACGAGGGCCAGGCCGACGACCGGCTCCGGCGCCACATCCTGGCCCGCGCCGCCGCGCTCGACCCCACGATGGCCGGCCGGATCGCCGCCGACCTGCCGGCGCTGGACAGCGACGATCCTCGGGACCGGCCCGCGCTGCGGGTTCAGGCCAGGTCGTGGTGGAGCGACACGGCCCGGCGGCTCGCTCACCACGATCTGGACCAGGGGCAGTTCCCGACCTTCCCCGGCCTCGGCTCCGCCCTGCTGCGGGCGTTCACGGGATCCGGTGCGGCCGGGGCGATACGTGCCCTCGCGGACATGCCGACATCGATCGCCGTGGTCGCCGTCGTGCAGGCCATCTCCGCGCTCAGCATCGCCACCGGCCGGCCGGAGCTGCCCCTCGAGGTACTCACCCGCCGCTGAGCCGACCCGGGCCGGGCCTCACGGCCGGCGCCACCCATCACGTCGCCAGCCGCCTCGCCGGTCAGCTGCCGGTCGGCGAGTACGGGGAGGCGGTGCGGTTGATGATGTTGCGGGCGATGAGTTCGGTGACCACGATGACCGCGAGGGTCTCGGCGGCGAGCAGGCCGATCAGTACGAGGAGTTGGGTGGCGCCGGCCTGGAGTGGGTCGCCGCCGCCGAGCAGTACGCCGATGAACGCGCCGGGCAGCGTGACGAGTCCGACCGTCCGGGTCTGGTCGAGCGCGGGGTGCAGGGCGTGGGAGACGCGGGGGCGGCACAGTTCGCGTACGGCGTCGGGTTCGGTGAATCCGAGGGTCAGCAGGGCCTCGTACTCGCCGTGCCGGGTGGCCAGTTCGTCCAGCGCGCGGCGCCCGGCCAGTGATGTGGCGGTCATCGCGCCGCCGATGAGGATGCCCGCGATGGGCAGTACGGCCACCGGACGCAGCGGCACGGTGCCCGCCGCGATCGTCACGCCCAGGACGGGGGCGACGCCGACGCAGATGGCTGCGGTGGCCCAGAACGCGCTGCGGTGCCGGCTGATGCGTCGGGCGCTGGTGATTGAGGCGACCACCGCCATCAGGGTGATGAATCCGGCGGTCGTCCCCCAGGTGGTCAGTACCCAGGTGATGACCAGCGAGACCGCCGCCAGCTGTACGACGGCGCGCGCGGCGGCGGTCACTACCGCCCGGGACAGCCGTAGCCGTGCTACGGCGGCGAGCAGCGCCGCGGCGGCGGTCAGTACGGCGAGCACGACCCAGAAGGCCGGGCCGAGATCGATCGACCCTGAGTTCATCGCCAACCTCCGGTGCGCCGGTCGGGACGTACCGGCGGGCAGCACCAGCTAAGCACGACCACCCGGCCGATCAGGGCCGCCCTCCCACAGCCCACCTCCGCCGATCGGAGCGAACGCGCCGGACCGCCGCCCGCCGCGGGCGGGCCGTCGTCGGCCCCGGGAGGGCGTACGCGCCGTCCGGATCACCGGCGGGCGGCTCCGGCGGCAGGAGCGGGGGCGGCCGGCGAGCGGGAGCGTCGGTGGTGCGACAGCACCCGCGTCACCCGGCCGGCGACGACGTCCAGCGACACGAAGCCGAGGTGCCGCGAGTCCTGACTGCGCGGGTTGTCGCCGACGACCACCACGCCGCCGGCGGGCACGGTGGCGTGGTCGGTGTCGCCCATCCAGGCCGGCACCGGGTCACCGGCTACCGCGGCCACCCGCTTGACCCGCCAGGCGGGGTCACCACGGCCCACCGAAAAGGCGCGGAACACGATGACCTCCCCGACGGCATAGCTGTCGCGCCGCACGACGAGCACCCGGGTCCCGTCGTCGAACGTGGGTTCCATGCTGAAGCCTCGGACGGTGGCCACGGACAGGTGCCGACGCAGCAGGACCGACAGGCTCACCACGACGCACGTGACGGCACACCCCGTACCGACCAGTAGCCAACCGAGCCAGCTCACCGTACGGCCTCCTTGGTCAAATATCCCTTGGCCTGTAAGGAGAACAGCCGGGCGTACTCGCCACCCGTCGCGACCAGGTCGTCGTGCGGCCCCTGCTCGACCACCGCACCCTCGCGCAGTACGACGATCTGGTCGGCGTCCCGTAGGGCGGAGAGGCGGTGTGAAATGAGCAGGCTGGTCCGCCCGGCGCGGTACGCGCGCAGTGCCTCGTGGATCTGGTGTTCCGCCTCGGCGTCCAGCCCTGAGCTCGGCTCGTCCAGGATGACCAGGTCGGCGTGGTCGCGCATGACCGACCGGGCCAGGGCGACACGCTGCCACTGGCCGCCCGAGAGAGTGTTGCCGGTCGCGTCCTGTTCGTCGAGGAACGCCTGGGACAGCAGCGTCTGGTAGCCGCGCGGCAGGTTCGCGAGATGGTCGTCCATGTCGGCCAGCCGGGCGCTGCGGCGGATCGCGGAGAGGTCGTCGAGCCGGTCCACGTCGCCGACACCGATGTTCTCCGCGGCGGTCAGGTCGTAGGCCATGTAGTCCTGGAACGTCACGCCGATGCGCCTGCGCAGCAGCTCGATGTCGAACTCGCGGATGTCCCTGCCGTCCCAGAGGATCTGCCCCCGCTGCGGTTCGTAGAACCGGCACAGCAGCTTCACCAGGGTGGACTTGCCCGCACCGTTCACGCCGACGAGTCCGACGGCCTGCCCGTGCGGGACGATCAGGTCGACCCCGCGCAGTACCCACGGACCGTCCTCGTCGTAGCGGAACCACACGTCGCGCAGCTCGATGCCGTGGCGCAGCGCGGCAACCGGCTCGGAACCGACGGTGAGCCGGTCGGTGACGGTGACGACGGACAGGTAGTGGCCGAACAGCCGCAACGCCGTGGTGGTCCGGCCCAGCTCGGCGAGCAGGCTCGACACCACCGACTGGGTGGCGGTCACCGCGACGGTGAACAGGGTGACGTCGCCGATGCTGAGCTGCCCGCGCATCGCCCGCGACGCGGCGATCACCATGGCCACGGCCGACACCGCCGCCGACAGCACGGCCAGCGCGGTCGTGGTCCGCGCCACCCGGCCCTGGGTTCGCAGGTCGACGTCGGTGACGGCGCGCAGCTGCTCGAGCATCCGGTTGTGGAACAACCCGGCCAACCCGAACAGCCGCGTCTCCTTGGCGGCGGCCAGGTCCGTGGCCAGGAAACGGTACTGCGCGTGCCGGCGTTGCACCGACACGGTGTCCTCCGTCGCCCTGATCCGCAGCCGGGACAGGACCCGTTGCGACACCAACGCCGGCACGAGGGACACCAGCAGCACCAGCATCATGGGCGGCCAGACCATCAGCATGGCGCCGCCGAACGCGGCGACCGTCACCACCGTGCGCAGCAGTTCCTGGATCAGTCCCCGCACCGCGACCGGCGCCTCCCGGGCGGCCTGGGTGGCAAGCCTGAGCTGGTCCAGGAAGCGCGGATCCTCCAGTTCGGCGAGGCCACGCAGGCCGCTGACCGCGCCGACCAGCCGGTCGTCCACCTCCACGGTGACCTTCGCGTGGGCCACGGCCGAGTGGTACCCGGCCTGGCTGGCGGCGACGGTCGCCAGCGCGAGGCCGACGGCCGAGACGACCGCGTACAGCACCACCCGGTACGGTTCCGCCCCGGCGCCCCGGGCCAGCTCGTCGAAGAGCAGCTTGCCCGTCCAGGCCGAGACCGCGGGCAGCCCGGCGGTGAGTGCGGTGAGCACCACCAGCGCGACCGTACTGACGGGAGCCGCCCGCAACGACAGGGCCAGGGCCGCCCCGGCGGCGCGGACCGGCCCGTGCCGCGGCGGAACCGCCGTCACCGGGCCGTCTCGGCGAGTGCCGGGG
>JBAUUM010000506.1:0-4180 GCA_049582705.1 Actinocatenispora sp. | reverse complement strand
CCGCAGGCGGTCGGCACGTGGTCCGCGCGGACACCGCCCGGTCGGACCCCGGCCCGGGCCAACTCCGGCGCGACCTAGATCGGCGTCAGCGGCAGCAGCGTGCGGCCCGTCGGTCCTATCTGGATCTCGGTGTCCATCGACGGGCAGACCCCGCAGTCGAAGCACGGCGTCCAACGGCAGTCGTCCTGCTCGACCTCGCTGACCGAGTCCTGCCAGTCGGCCCACAGCCAGTCCTTGTCCAGACCGGAGTCGAGGTGGTCCCACGGCAGGACCTCGGGTTCCTCCCGCTCCCGGGTCGTGTACCAGGCGAGCGAGACGCCCTGCCCGGGCAGCTCGGCGTCACAGGCCGCGACCCAGCGGTCGTACGAGAAGTGTTCGCTCCAGCCGTCGAACCGGCCGCCGGCCCGCCAGACCGCCAGGATCACCCGGCCGACGCGCCGGTCGCCCCGGGACAGCAGTCCCTCGATGTGGCTGGGGCGGCCGTCGTGGTACCGGTAGCCGATGGCACGGCCGAGCGACCGGTTGCTGTTGATCTCGTCCCGCAGCGCCTTGAGCCGGCGGTCGATGGTCTCCGGGTCGGTCATCGCGGCCCACTGGAACGGGGTGTGCGGCTTCGGTACGAACCCGCCGATGGAGACCGTGCACCGGACGTCCTTCGAGCCGGTGGCCCGTCGGCCCGACGTGATCACGTTGTGCGCCATCCTGGCGATCTGCAGGACGTCGTCATCGGTCTCGGTGGGCAGGCCGCACATGAAGTACAGCTTCACCTGCCGCCAGCCGCCCTCGTACGCGGTGACCACCGTGCGGATCAGGTCCTCCTCGGTGACCATCTTGTTGATCACCTTGCGGATCCGCTCGCTGCCACCCTCCGGCGCGAACGTCAGGCCGGTCCGCCGGCCGTTGCGGGCCAGTTCCTGGGCCAGGGTCACGTTGAACGCGTCGACCCGGGTGGACGGCAGCGACAGCGAGACGTTGCTGCCCTGGTACCGGTCGGCCAGGCCCTTGGCCACCGCACCGATCTCGGAGTGGTCCGCCGAGGACAGGGACAGCAGGCCGACCTCGCTGTAGCCGGACTCCTTCAGCCCGTTCTCGACCATGTCACCGATCGTGGTGATGGACCGTTCCCGCACCGGCCGGGTGATCATGCCGGCCTGGCAGAACCGGCAGCCGCGGGTGCAGCCCCGGAAGATCTCCACCGCGTACCGCTCGTGCACGGTCTCGGCCAGCGGCACCAGCGGCTTCTTCGGGTACGGCCAGGCGTCCAGGTCCATCGTGGTGCGCTTGTGCACCCGGAACGGTACGTCGGGGCGGTTCGGTACGACCCGCTGGATCCGCCCGTCGGGCAGGTAGTCCACGTCGTAGAACCGGGGCACGTAGACGGACTCGGTGCGCGCCAGGCGCAGCAGCAGCTCGTCCCGGCCACCGGGGCAGCCCTCGGCCTTCCACTCACGGGTGATCGCGGTGATGTCGAGGACGGCCTCCTCGCCGTCGCCCAGCACCGCCGCGTCCAGGAAGTCGGCGATCGGCTCCGGGTTGAACGCGGCGTGGCCGCCGGCGAGCACCACCGGGTCGTCGTCGGTGCGGTCGGCGGCGAGCAGCGGGATGCCGGCCAGGTCCAGCGCGGTCAGCAGGTTGGTGTAGCCGAGTTCGGTGGAGAACGAGACGCCCAGCAGGTCGAACGTGCCGACCGGCCGGTGCGTGTCGACGGTGAACTGCGGTACGCCGTGCTCGCGCATCAGCGCCTCGAGGTCGGGCCAGACCGAGTAGGTCCGTTCGGCCACCACGTCGGGCTGCTCGTTGAGCACCTCGTAGAGGATCTGCACGCCCTGGTTGGGCTGGCCCACCTCGTACGCGTCCGGGTACATCAGCGCCCACCGCACCGCGCAGGACTCCCAGTCCTTGGTCACCGCGCCGAGTTCGCCGCCCACGTACTGGATCGGCTTCTGTACCCGCGGCAGCAACGGCTCCAGGCGGTCGAAGACGCTGCCCCCGGTGGCCGGGGTGGCGGTGTCGGGCATGGTGTCGTGACTCCCGTTCTTCGGAGGCTGGGGTGCTGCCGGGCGGTCGCCCGGTCAACCAATCCCTCAGGGTACGCGGCGTGCCGTGGGGCGGCCCGAACTGGTCGGACCGACACATACGCTGAGTGACGCCTCAACACCCACCGCGACGGTGGCGACGTACCCACGCGGGATGTCCGCCCTCGCTCGTGACCTCTTGCTCAATGCTCCTAAGCTGAGGTCACCGGGGCACGTCCAGCGGGCCTACCCTCGGTCACACCCTTTGCACCAGACCGGCACAACACCCCTATCACCCGCTCCCAAGGAGGCTCCTGGTGTCCGGACCACAGCAGCCGTACGGCGGACAGTGGCCTGGCGGCGATTGGCAGCCGCCCTCGGAGCAGACCCACTACAACGTCTCTCCACCGACCAGCGGGCCTGGCTACGACCCGGCCGGCCAGCAGGCCTACGGCCAGCCCGGCTACCCGCCGCCCGGCTACGGGCAGGACCCGAACCAGGCATACGGTCAACCCGGCTACGGCCAGCCCGACCCGAACCAGGCATACGGTCAACCCGGCTACGGCCAGCCCGACCCGAACCAGGCATACGGCCAGCCCGGCTACGGCCAGCAGCCCTACGGCCAGCCCGGCTACCCGCCGCAGGGTGGCTACTCCGGCCCGCCCGGTGGCGGTTTCCCGCCGCCGAAGAAGACCAACTGGCTGCCCTGGCTGCTCGGCGGTGGCGGCGCCGTGGTCATCGTCATCATCATCCTGATCGTCGTCGGCGTCACCGTCTTCGGCGGCAGCGGCGAGGCGACGGACCCGGGCAAGTACAAGGCGATCAACAACCTCTGCACCGCGATCGACACCAAGCCCGCCGAGTCGATCGCCAGCAACCAGAGCCGCGAGTCGCACGACAAGGACAGCTACTCCAGCCTGTCCACCTCGCTGAACTGCAGCATCTCGCTCGACAACACCGACGGTGAGTACGAGTCGGTCAGCATCAGCGCCTACGCCGACGTCTACTCCAAGGTCGGCCCGGCCAGCAGCGCGTTCGACCTCCGCAAGAAGGGCGAGCGGAACACCACGGCGCGGGACCGCGAGTACGGCGACCTCAGCGGTGTGGGCCAGAAGGGCTACTACGTCTACACCAACTCCAGCAGCGACGACACCTCCAGCGACAACTTCGAGGTCTTCACCGAGGAGATCGACACGCTGGACAGCAACCTGCTGCTGCGGATCTCCCTGACCATCGGCACCCACAAGGGCACCAGCAAGGAAGACGCCCAGAAGATGGCGACCGACATGGCCAAGGGCGTCATGACCAAACTGCAGTGATCGCGGCGTGCCGGCTTGGCCCGGCACGTCACGGCGTCACCGTCACCCCCGTGCGGCCCCGTCCAGGGCACTCACGGGGGTGTCGTGTCTCCGGCGGGCCGTACCGGTCAGTCGACCTCGGGCGGCAGCGCGCGGTCGAGGTGGTGGCGGTACAGCATCCGCAGCTCGTCCTCGGTGGTGCGCCGGGTGGACAGGGTGGGCAGCGCGTCGAGCGGGAAGAACCCCACGTCGGTGGTCTCGCCGTCCAGTCCGGCGGTCGGCTCATCGTCGTCCAACCGGTCGACCACGAAGAACAGCTTGTAGATGTGCCACATGACGGCACTGGTCGAGTGACCGTTGTGCCTGGTCCCGTCGTACAGGGCGGCCAGCGTACTGGCCCGTACCCGGAGCCCGGCCTCCTCGGCGAACTCGCGCTCCGCCGCGTGCCGCGGCGTGTCCAGCGCGTCGATCCAGCCGCCCGGCAGGGTCCAGCAGCCGTCCGCCAGCTCCCGTACCAGCAGGACCCGGCCCTCCTCGTCGAAGAGCGCGCCCCGGGCGTCCAGCTTGGGCGTCGCGTGGCCGACCTCGGCGGTCAACGCCCGGTGGAACTCCGCCGGCTCACACTCCGCGACCAGCCCGAGGAGGTCCGCGGTCAGCACCTGGATCCGCCGGTACCGGTCCAACTCGTACTTGTCGGTGGAGTAGTTGAGCCCGTTCTGTGCCATCGCGCCGAGTTCGATCGCCATCGCGTGCAGCCGGCCGGCTGGGTCCTCCGCCATCCCGGCATCTTCTCAGCATCGCGGCCGGCGCGGTAGCGCGCCCTGACCGCCGCGCCGACGCCGCGCCGACGCCGCGACGGCCGTGGTG
>JBAUUM010000505.1:0-9231 GCA_049582705.1 Actinocatenispora sp. | reverse complement strand
GCCGTTTCCTGCTGCGCCACCACCTGGTGGACGGCCGGCTGCGCCGGGTGTCGCGGGGCGGCCGGGTGGGCGCGCCGGTCGGTGTGCTGGAGGACCACGGCAGCCTGGCGCAGGCGTTCTGTGCGTTGCACCAGTTGCCGGCGGACGGTGTGGTGGATCCGGGCGAATGGCTCGCGGCGGCGGCCGGCCTGCTGGACACGGCGCTGGCGCGGTTCCAGGACGACGGTTCCTGGTTCGACACGGCGGACGACGCGGAGCAGCTGGTCAGTCGGCCGGCGGACCCGACGGACAACGCGACGCCCTCGGGGCTGTCGGCGGTGGCCGAGGCGCTCGTGACGTACGGCGCGCTGACCGGTTCGAGCCGGCACCGCGAGGCGGCGGAGTCCGCGGTGGCGGTACTGGCGCCGATCGTGGCGCGCTTTCCCCGGTTCGCGGGGCATGCGCTGTCGGTCGCGGAGGCGATGGCGGCGGGTCCGTTGCAGGTGGCGGTGGTGGGGGACGGCGTCGCCGCGGAGGAGCTGCGGTACGAGGCGTGGCGTGCCGATCCGCCGGGCGCGGTGATCGTGTCCGGTGCGCCGGACGCGTCGGGTGTTCCGCTGCTCGCGGACCGTCCGCTGCTGTCGGGCGCCCCGGCCGGGTACGTGTGCCGTGGTTTCGTCTGCGAGATGCCGGCCGGTACGGCGGGGGAACTGCGGGACCAGCTGGCCACGAGGTCCGCCGGCGGCGTCACGGGGTGACCGTCGGCACCGCGGGACGGACGGACGGGCGGTACCGCGGACGGCGGACGGTGGCGCCGCGGGACGGCTGACTTCGGCGTGGGGAACCTGCGGCGAACCTAAAGTAATCTCATATGTACTATCGGTCATCTCTGCCTATGGAGATGACGCGTTATGGCCGGAATTGCCGCGTACTGCGGTCCGCAGTCGGGAGCACTTCGTGCCGTCGCCCGGGGTCTCGCGCCCCGCGGTGACGGACTCGCCGAATGGCACGCCGCGATCCCCCCGCGCGCGGACAGGTCCGCCCACCGGGCCGGGATGAACCTCGGTCTCGCGGTCCGCGCCGGCCTCCCGCAGGTGTACACGGGCCACTACGGGGCCGTCGTGGTGGACGGTGCCGCCCCACCCAACGCGATCCTCGCCCGGTACGCCGACGGCGGCCCGGCGGCCGTCCTGGGCGCCGACCCGGCCACCGGCGCCGAGCCGTACGCGCTGGTGCTGGCCGACCCCGAGCGCGGTGTGCTGGTGCTGGCCCGGCGGGGCGACGGGCCCTGCCTCTACTACGCCCGGCACGGCAACGAGGTGCTCGTCGCCTCCGAGCCCGTCGCGCTCCTCGACGGCGGCCTGCCGATGGAGCCCGACCCGGACATCATCCGCGGCTTCCTGGACACCGGTGACTGTGACACGGGCATCCGGACCTTCCTGCGCGGCATCCGGCGGGTCCTGCCCGACCAGGTACTCGAACTGTCCGCGACCGGCATCACCACGCACCCGTCCGTGGGTGGCCCGGCCGCCACCTACCCCTCCACCGCGCTCGCGCTGCACGACGCGGCCCGGGCCGGCCACGTCGGCGTCCGGCTCGACGACACCCTCGGCGGACTGGCTCTGCTCGGAGTCGTACTCGCCGGCCAGGACGCGGACACCCGGCACGCCACCGTCCGACCGGCGGTCCCGTCGGGCGGCTCCGCCCTACCGTCGTTCCTGTCCGTGACCGGCCCGCCGCTGGTCTACACCACCGGCCCGGCCGGGGCCGCCGACGCGGGCACGCCACGCGATCCGTACCCGTACCTGACCGCGGTGCTCGACACGCTGCTGACCGGGAGCGTCACCCACAAGGCGGTTCCGGTGGAGGCCCGCGACCTGGACGAGTTCCTGATCGGCCTCGGCGAACCGGTGCCCGACGCGGCGGCGCTGCTGGCCTGGTGCACCGCCCGCGAGTCCGCCGGCGAGGTCGACACGGTGCTCGACCCGGCCGGTGCGGAGGCGCTGCTCTGCGGGTCGACTCCGCCCGGCTACCTGCCCCGGCTCGCGGACCGGGTCGCGACCCGCTTCGGGGTCGCGCTGCGGATGCCGTACCGACAGGCTCCGGTCGACGGTGGCACACTGCGCGGCGACCTGGTCGAGCTGTGCCGCCGCGGCCTGCCGCCGGACGCGGTGCGCTGCTGCAACCGCCGTACCCCGGCGGACGGCGCGCGCACCCTCCTGCGCACCCTGCGCCCCGAGGTGTACGCGACGTTCCTGTCCGGCTCGTTCGGCCGGCGCCCGTGGCACGACGCCAGGGCCGTGGTGCGTGGCTTCGGTGACGTGCTGGCCGGTCGCGGGCGCGACGCGGACCGGTACTGGCGTGCCTTCGTACTGGAACGGTGGCTGCGACTGCTGGAGGCTCGCGGCACGCGTACCGCCCTGGCCCGGCCGCCCGCGATCGCCGACGGGCACCGCGAGACCAGCCTGGAGGGCGAGCGGTGGGTGCGGCTGCCGGTCCGTACCCGCACGTTGCGCAGCGGTGACGAGTTCGCCGAGACGCTCGCCTGGTACGTCACCGAGCTGGTCGGTCCGCTGTGCGCGGTGGCGGACGGGCGGCAGCGGTTCCGGCACCGCTGGTACCTCGCGGTACGGGCCAGGCCGCTCGCGGTGACGCAGGGGCGGGTGCGCCCGCTGTGGGAGGTCCGGCCCGGTTGGTGGGCGCACCGGCTGTCCGGGTACGTGCGGGACGGTTCCTGGCGCAACCTGGGCAATCCGTGGACCATGCAGCTCGCGATCGAGGAGGTCGGGCTGCGCCGGATGCTGCTGGCCGCCGCGGCCGGGGCGGTGGGTCGGCTGTTCCGCCGGCCGGGTGTCTTCCACAGGGTGGCCGGCGACCCGGCCCGGGACGTCTGTGGTCCGAACGAACTGTCCGGCTATCCGACGAACGTGGCGGTGGCCGCCGCGCCCCGGGACACGCAGCGCGCGGTGGACGCGGTGGCCGCCGCGGTACGGGCGGCCCTGCCGGAGGATGTCGCGGCCGGCCTCGCCGGGTGCGCGATCCTGTCCGGCGGGCGGCTGGGCGAGGCGCGCCGGGTACTGGCCGTCAGCGGGGACGCGCCGGCCAGCTTCTTCGCCGCGGCGGTCGCGGACGATCCGCTGGACGGGCAACTGCCCAACACCCCGGCGACGATCATCGCCCCGGCGGTATCCGTCTCCGTCTGACTCCGTGACCTGCGTGGACACCCGTGTGCTCGGTCCTACTTGGCAACACCCGTTAGCGGTGTAATGCTGTAATCAGAGCAACGGTGAAACCAGGGGAGGAACGATGAGGGGACCAGGGCCATGGGGGCCGCATCGGGGATGGGGCCGCCGCGGTGGGCAGCAGCCCGAGCCGCCGTCGGCTGACGACGCGGCAGCGTGGGTGGCCGGACGGGTACCGGACGAGTGGTTCGTCGAGCCGCCCACGGTCTCGGTCGACCGCGAGGAGATCATGATCATCGGGCAGATCGAGGGGCCTGACCTGCCGGCGGACTCGGACGAGGACCGGGCCGCGGCGGAGCAGGGCCGGATCGCCCGGTTCCGCGAGGACACCCGCGACGACCGGATCGGCGTCGCGCAACAGCTGGAGCGCCGCTACCTGCGCAAGGTGAGCTGGGGCGCGACCTGCGGCTCCAGCACCGAACTGTTCACCACCCAGTCGGTGCCGGTGATGACCCGGCTGCGTCAGCCGGAACGCAAGGTGCTCGACACGCTGGTCGACTCGGGCGTGGCGCGGTCCCGGTCCGAGGCGCTGGCGTGGTGCGTGCGGCTGGTGGGCGAGCACGCCGACCAGTGGCTGGGCGAGCTGCGTGACGCGATGAGCGGCGTGGACGAACTCCGCCGCCGCGGACCGGATCTCGGCTGACCCCCGGACGGAAACTCGGCGACGCGTGTCGCCGAGTTTCCGTCGTGCCCCGGGCGGCGTACTCTGCCTAGCCGTGAGCCTGCGCAACCTCGTCTACGGCCTGTACGAGCGACGACTCCGCGCGGGCCTGGCCGGTAGAGCGCTGCCGCACCACGTCGCGGTGATCATCGACGGGAACCGCCGCTGGGCCAAGGCGATGGGGTTCGACGACCCGAGCCGGGGCCATCTCGCCGGCGGCCAGAAGATCGAACAGCTGCTGTACTGGTGCGACGAGGCCGGCATCGGGCACGTCACCATCTACATGCTGTCCACGGACAACCTGAACCGTCCGCCGGAGCAGCTGGACCCGCTGCTGCGGGTGATCGAGACGGTGGTCACCGAGCTGGCCGCGCCGGACCGCCCGTGGCGCCTGCACGTCGCCGGGGCGCTGGACACCCTGCCGGCCCGCACCGCCGAGGTACTGAAGGCGGCGGAGGAGCACACCGCGGCCCGCACCGGCGGCGCCCGGGTCAACGTCGCCGTCGGGTACGGCGGGCGACAGGAGATCGCCGAGGCGGTGCGCTCACTGCTCCAGCAGCACGCCGAGGCCGGCACGACCATCGAGGAACTGGCCGAACTGCTCGATGTCGACCACATCGCGGAACACCTGTACACGCGTGGCCAACCGGACCCGGACCTGATCATCCGCACCAGCGGCGAGCAGCGCCTGTCCGGCTTCCTGACCTGGCAGAGCGCCCACTCGGAGTTCTACTTCTGTGAGGCGCACTGGCCGGAGTTCCGTCGTACGGACTTCCTGCGGGCGCTGCGCTCGTACGCCAACCGGCAGCGCCGCTACGGCGCCTGACCCGTCGTGTCGACGGCCGGGACCGGGTCCGGACGACCGGATTTCGACCTGTGGTCCGGTGCGTCGCCGTCCCGGAACCGGGTGTCGCTGAACCTGATCTCGTCCTGACCGACGCTCGGTAGGGGATACCGGGATTTCCGCAACCGACGGGTGAACCTTGCCGGACGAGCTCGCTGCGTTACGGCGTCCTACTGGCAGTACGCGGCATTGATCGCTAACGTCTTGATCGTGGTGCGGGGTCGTCCCGCCCACCCGGGAGGCCCGGATGCGACATGCGTTGTCACTCCGGCCGGCACCCGGCCCGAGTGCGGGCGGGTACCGGCGGACACCGGAGCACGGGGCGTGGAGGTGCGCGTCCCACGGAGCAGGCCCGTGACCATACGTCGTAGCACGCAAGCCCCCATCCCTGGTCGGCGCACCTACGTCCTGGACACTTCAGTGCTGCTGTCCGACCCGTCGGCGTTCCGGAGGTTCGAGGAGCACTCGGTCGTGCTCCCCCTGGTAGTGATCAGCGAGCTGGAAGGCAAGCGACACCATCCCGAACTCGGCTGGTTCGCCCGGGAGGCCCTGCGCCTGCTGGACGACCTGCGGTTCCGGCACGGTCGGCTGGACGAGCCGATGCCGGTCAACGAGAAGGACGGGACCGTCCTGGTGGAGCTGAACCATTCCGACCAGAACGTGTTGCCGCCCGGGTTCCGTAATGACACCAACGACGCACGCATCCTCGCGGTTGCGCTCGCGTTCAAGGCGGAGGGGCATGACGTCACGCTGGTGACGAAGGACATGCCGCTGCGGGTCAAGGCGGCCTCGGTGGGTCTGGCCGCCGACGAGTACCGGCACGGGCAGGCATCCGACCCGAGCTGGAGCGGCATGGCCGAGGCGCAGCTGACCGAGGAGGAGACCGCCGAGCTGTACGACGGCTCGCACCTCGATCTGCCCGCCACGCACGACCTGCCCTGCCATACCGGGCTCGTACTGTCCTCGCCCCGGGGTTCGGCGCTGGGCCGGGTCCGTCCGGACAAGCTCGTCCAGCTGGTCCGCGGCGACCGGGAGGCGTTCGGGTTGCACGGCCGGTCCGCGGAGCAGCGGATCGCGCTGGATCTGCTGCTGGACCCGGACATCGGGATCGTGTCGCTGGGCGGCCGGGCCGGCACCGGCAAGTCGGCGCTGGCGTTGTGCGCGGGTCTGGAACTGGTGATGGAACGCCAGGCGCACAAGAAGGTCGTCGTGTTCCGTCCGCTGTACGCCGTGGGTGGCCAGGATCTGGGCTACCTGCCGGGCAGCGAGGCGGAGAAGATGTCGCCCTGGGCGCAGGCCGTCTTCGACACGCTGGGCGCGCTGACCAACGGCCACGTGGTCGAGGAGGTCATGGCGCGTGGGTTGCTGGAGGTTCTGCCGCTGACCCACATCCGGGGTCGTTCGCTGCACGACGCGTTCGTGATCGTGGACGAGGCGCAGTCGCTGGAGCGGGGCGTGCTGCTCACGGTGCTGTCCCGGATCGGTACGGGGTCCCGGGTGGTGCTCACGCACGACGTGGCGCAGCGGGACAACCTGCGGGTGGGTCGCTTCGACGGCATCACGGCGGTGATCGAGCTGCTGAAGGGCCATCCGCTGTTCGCACACGTCACGCTGACCCGTTCGGAGCGGTCCCGGATCGCCGAGATGGTGACGGACCTCCTGGAGGATCTCACCCCATAGTGTGACGCACGGTTACATATGTCGCGATTGCCCGTTCGGTCCTGACGTGGACCAGCGGGCAATCGTGTTACCCACTGTTACTTTTCGACGTTTCAGGACAACGGCGTGTCACCGCCTTTGTTACGGCAGGTGATGGTAAACACTATCCGTGGCCTCCGGTATGGCGTGTCGCGTTCCGGTGGGTCACTGTGGCCGAGCGGCGGTTGGCCGAGAGATGTGAAGTACCGCCGCAGTCCTGTCCCCGTCGAAGGGAACACCGCGTGAGTCGGCTCTGGACCAAAGTGTCTGTTCGGATGTTTGCGGTATTCGTCATGGTCGTCGGCCTGGTGGCCGGCGCCTACATGGGCGTTCAGCACTCCAGCACTCCAGACACCACCCAGGCCTCCCAGTACGTCGGCGATCCTGTCGACCCCGTCGAGAACCTGCAGAAGCGGCACGAGGCCGCGGACAGCTACCGACAGGGCCAACTGCGCGCCGACGCGAACCGGAGGGCGTCCCGAAGCGCCGAGCGCAAGGCGGCAGCGGGCGGCGACTACGCCGCGGCCGTCGCGCAGGACGCGGACGCGGCCAAGAAGGAGGCCGAGAAGAAGGCCTCCGGCGCCGAGGCCGGCGGCCAGCCGGTCGGGCCGGTGCCGAGTTCGTGCAAGGAGTTCAGCGGCAACAAGGCCACCGGGTGCACTCTGCTGCTCCAGGAGGGCTTCAAGATCGACCAGATGACGTGCCTGTCCAAGCTCTGGGACCGGGAGAGCGGCTGGAACGAACACGCCTCGAACCCGTCGGGTGCGTACGGAATTCCGCAGGCCCTGCCCGGCAACAAGATGGCCGCGTACGGCAGCGACTGGCAGGAGAACCCCGCCACCCAGATCAAGTGGGGCCTCAACTACATCGAGGGTCGCTACTCCTCGCCGTGCGATGCCTGGGCGCATTCGGAGAACAACGGCTGGTACTGAGTTCCACCGCTACTGAGCTTCAACGCTGCTGAACTCCACAGCACAGCATCATCCACGGTGCCGCGACATCCACGGGATGTCGCGGCACCGTCGTGTGCGGTCAGTTCTGTCGTGTCCGGCCGGTTCCGTCGCGGCCGGGCGGTGCGGTGCCACGTTCGGGTCGGGTGGACGGCTCCGGGGCAGTGGTCGTGTCCGTGGGTGCCGTGGCGGGTCAGGTCGGGTCGATGACCGCGGCGTCCGCGAGCAGGCGGGCGGAGGCGTCCTGGTGGGCCAGCCGGCGGATCGCGCCGAACAGCCGTTCGCCGAGGATGGTGCCGAGTACCAGCCCTTCCACCATCCGTTCCCGGTCGGTACGGGCCAGCACCAGGGCGACCTCGTGCGTGGCCAGTGTCTCGGCCGCGTCGGCGTACCGGTCCACCAGCTCGATGAGGTCGTCCTGGCCGAGTTCGGTGAGTGTGGCGAGTACGGACGCCGCGTCGTCGAACGCCGGGCTGCCGGGCCCGGCATGCCAGTCCCGCTCGGCGACCAGCGCGACGACCCGGTCCCGGGCGGCCGCGTGCCCGGTGGTGTCCTCGCGCTGCGGGGGGGACAGTGCGTCCTGCGCGGTGCCCAGCAGTTCATGGGCGGCGAGGTCCGGGGCGTCGACGGCGGTGAGGACGTCCCGGATCGCCGCGATGGGCAGCCGGCCGATGTCCACCAGCGCCCGGATCAGGCGCAGCCGCCGCAGGTGCTCCTCCGAGTACTCGGCCTGGTTGGGGGCGGTCCGTTCGCCCGTCGGGAGCAGCCCTTCGCGCAGGTAGTACTTGATGGTCGGTACCGAGACGCCGGTCCGGGCGCTCAGTTGGGCGATGCGCATCGTGCCTCCGGTCTTGTGTTCCGCGGTCCTCTGGTGGAGAGTGTAACTATCGGATAGTGGATAGCGCCGGTATCTACTTGTCGCCCAGGCAGCCTCCGACACCCGCGTGTAGCCAGCGCCCGTGTCCGGTACGCCTCCGTATGGTGATCCTGCGCTTGCTGGGCGGGCTCGCGCGGACCTGGTACCAAAGAAGGGTGAGCATCAGCGGCTCAGGTCTGAGCAACCCGAAGGACACTGCGGCAGCCATCCGACAGGAACGCATGAAGTTCGGCACCGAGGCGTTCTACGCGTCGATCGGGCGTGCCTTCCTCGCCATGTGCGCGTTCGTCCCGGTGTTGTGGGCCATCGAGGGCCTCGACACGCTGTTGGGCGGGGCGCTGGACCGCGAGGGCGGCATCCAGCCGCACGCGCTGTCCGGCATCGACGGCATCTTCCTCGCGCCGTTCCTGCACGCGAACTTCATGCACGTGCTGTCGAACAGCGTGCCGTTGCTGCTGCTCGGCACGTTCGTGCTGGCCGGCCAGGTCAAGCGGTTCTTCCTGATCACCGCGTTCATCGCGGTGCTCAGCGGGCTGACCGTGTGGGTGTTCAGCCCGACCAACACGCTGACCGTCGGCGCCAGCGGCGTCATCTTCGGCTACCTGGGCTATCTGCTGCTGCGCGGCATCGTGGAGCGCCGCTGGTGGAGCCTGGGCGTCAGCCTGCTGATGGGTCTGCTGTTCGGCTGGCAGCTCGTCGGCATCCTGCCCGGGCAGCCGCACGTGTCCTGGCAGGGCCACCTCGGCGGGTTCATCGCCGGACTCCTGGCCGCGATCATCTTCCGCGAGCCGCGGGCACGCCGCTCGGTCCCGCCCAGCTCGTCGGACTCCTCGAAGGACCCGACGCTCACGCTGCCGGGCACGACGGCCGGCCTGCCGAACCTCGACACGACCACCCGACTGCCCGGCCCCAGCGCCACCTGACCGTCGGCACCCGACCGTCCCGGCGCGGTCGCCCGGGGCGGCGGCGCGGCCGGGGGC
>JBAUUM010000504.1:0-10529 GCA_049582705.1 Actinocatenispora sp. | reverse complement strand
CCTACGTGGCGTTCGGGCCGGCCGACGTGGCCGCCGCCCGCGAGGCGTACCAGCGGGCCCGGCCCGGGCAGCGGATCGCGGCACTGACCGCGTACGCGCCGCTGGACTGGCAGCAGGTCGGCCGGGTACGCCAGGGGTCGCTGGAACGGATCTGCCTCCCCGGGCCGCGCGAGGCCGGCTGTGTCCGGCACGCCGCGCCGAACTACCTGATCGTGAACCGGGCGCAGGACAACTACGGAGTGATCCTGCACGGGCTGCGTCGCGACTGGACCGACCGCGTCGTCGCCGCGCTGCTCGACTCCGGTGACTACCGGGTGGTGCTGCGCCAGGGCGACACCCGGCTGCTCGAACACACACCAACCGATGATGGCGGAGGTGGCAGATGAGCGACCCGCACCGGGTGTTGTACGTCGGCTGGACCGGGCGCGGCAACCTGGGCGACGACGCGATCGCCGAGGCGTTGACGCCCCGGCTGTCCAACGTGGAGCCCTGGCACGTACCGACCGACGTCGCCGGGTTCGCCCGCCGGATCGCCGCCGGTGGCACGGTGCACGCCGGCAACCGGGCGCTGCTGCTGGGCGGTGGCACCGTCATCGGCCGACGCAACTGGCGGATGCTGCTGCGCGCCACCAGTACGCTGCTGGCGCGGCGTCGACCGTGGCACCTGATCGGTGCCGGCGTGGAGGATCCCGCGTTCCAGGGCCGCAACTCGTTCTCGGACTCCGGTGAACTGGCCCGGTGGGTGGACACCTGCGCCCGGTTCGAACGCGTGACGGTACGCGGGCCCCGCTCGGCCGAGCTGCTCGCGTCGGTCGGGGTGGCCGCCGAGATCGTCGGTGACCCGGCCCTGCTGCACGAGGCGCCGCCGGTGTCGGCCCGCGACAGGCTGGTCGGGGTCAACCTCGGCTTCGGCGACGACCTGTGGGGCCATGACCACGACCGGGTGGTGGGCGCGACGGCGGACCTGGTCCGCGGCCTCGTCGCGGATGGCTGGTCGGCCCGGCTGCTGGTGATCAACCAGGCCGACCGGCGGTACGCCGAGGACTGTCTGCGGCGGGCCGGGATCCCGGCGGACCGCGCCGAGATCCGGGGCACCGACACCGTCGCCGACTACCTGACCGCCGCCGGCGAGTGCACCGTACTGGTCGCCGAGCGCCTGCACGCCCTGGTGCTCGGCGCGATCGTGGGCACGCCGCTGGTCGGCCTGGAGTACCAGCCGAAGTGCGCGGACTTCCTGCGGTCGATCGAGGCGACCCGGCACAACTACCGCACCGACGCGGTGAGCGCCGAGGACCTGCGCGCCGCCGTCGACGACCTGACCGCCCGGCACGACACCGAGTCCAGCCGCCTCACCGGGCAGGTCGAGGTGCTGCGGGGCCGGCTGCGCGAGGAACTGGGCCGCCTGCGCGTCAGCCTCGGCGAGGTCGAGCCGGTGGTGACGGGATGAGAGCCGCCGCGCTGCGCCGGGAGTTCGGCATCGAGCTGGGCCTGATGACCCGACACACGCTGCTCAACGGGATCGTGGGCAGCACGCTCGTGCCGCGCCCGTTGCGCTGGGCGGCGTACCGGGCGGCCGGTGCGAAGGTGGCGACCGGCAACATCTTCCCCGGGTTGCACCTGGCCGGACCGGCCCGCAACCTGAGCATCGGCGCCGACACCTTCGTCAACATCGGCTGCTTCATCGAACTGGTCGCACCGGTACGCATCGGCGCCGACTGCCAGCTCGGGATGCAGGTCCTGATCGCCACCTCGCACCACGAGTCCGATGAGGACGGTCGGATCTCCCGGCGTCCCGTCGGGCGGCCGGTGATCGTGGGGGACCGGGTGTGGATCGGCGCCCGCGCGGTGCTGCTGCCCGGCGTGACGGTCGCGGACGACGCGGTCGTCGCCGCCGGCGCGGTGGTGACCGGTGACTGCCCCGAGCCCGGTGTGTACGCCGGCGTGCCGGCCCGACTGCTGGTACGGGAGAAGCGATGACCGCGAACGTCCTGATCTGGTCCGCCGGCGCGCTGTTCGGCCTGCTGCTGGTCCTGGTGTCGGCGCGGCTGGTCGCGGTGGAACGCGTCGCCGCGAGCCCCGACGACCAGCCGTGGTCCCGGCGCGCCCGACTGCTCGGCGACGGCGCCACCGTGGTCGCCTGTGCGCTGCTGGTCTGCCTGGTACTGCGGGTGGTGACGGCTCTTCGATGACGGGACCGACGTGCGGTGACGCTCGGGAAAAGGCGGCAAGCGGAGAGGAGCAGTGATGGCGGCGAGGAGACGGCGGCGCACGGTGCGCTGGGCGGCGGTGGCCGCGGCGACGGTGGTGTGCGTCGGGGGCGTGGTGTACGCCGGCACCGGCGCGGCGGAGACCCGGCACGGTGACACGGACCGGAACGCCACGCCCGGCAACGCCACACCCGCACGGGACGTGGCGGCGGCACGGGAGGCCGAGCAGACCCGCAGCGCGGACGGTCCGCCGTACGCCGGGGTGGTGCCGGGCACCGCGACGCCGGCAGGGCGTCGGCTCGTGGCCAGCGACGAGTTCGACGGTGCCGGGTTGGACACCAGCAAGTGGCGCGCGTACAAGAGCCTGTCGAGCAACAAGGTGTCGCACTTCGAACCCGCACAGGTCGGGGTCGCCGACGGTGAGATGCGCATCGTGGGCCACGGCCGGGACGCGTCCGGCAAGCAGAACGTGTCCGGCGCCGTCTGCTGGTGCGGCACCGGCGGCGACCAGACGTACGGCATCTGGGCCATCAAGGCGAAGCTGGACGCCGGCAAGGGCTACGCGCCGGCGATGATGCTGTGGCCGAAGTCGAACGCCTGGCCGACCGACGGCGAGACCGACATCATCGAGACGGTGCAGCCCAAGCGCATCTCCGACGTGGCGTCGGTGCACTGGGGCGACCCGCCGAGCGGGCTGCGGGAGAGCGGCAAGACCTGGGGCGACTTCACCAAGTGGCACGTCTTCTGGGTCGACTGGCAGCCCACGTACATCAAGATCTACGTGGATCGCACGCTGGTGTACGACACCACGACGAGCTCGAAGCACCCGGTGATCCCGGCCAAGCCGATGCACCTGGTGCTCCAGCAGGAGCCCGGCCCGTACGCGCCGAAGGTCTGGCTGCCGGCACCCGACGGGAGCACGCCGGACCAGGTGGTCGTGCACGTCGACTGGGCGCGCTACTACCAGTGAGCCGTGGGCGCCGGCGCGGTGCCGCCGCGAGCGGCCCGCGCCGGTGGCTCACCGGTCCCGCGTCTCCCGCGTTTCCGCCGGCAGGGCGACGAACCGGCGCAGCTTCCCGGTCGCGCCGAGCCGGTGGAGCTGGTCGGTCACCTCGATGCTGATCCGCGGATCGGGCAGGCCGTGCCGACGCAGCGCGGCCATGACCGACGCGGTGAGCGCGGCGGTGTCGGGGGAGCCCACGACGAGGATCTCCGCGCCCGTCGCGGTCTGCCGCACCTGGTACTCGGAGATGCGCGGATCGGTGCCGAGCACGTAGCGGAACGCACTCGCGGGCACGGTGCCCGTCGGGTACCGGAAGTCGTCGTCGCGGCGGCCGGCGACGTCGGCCAGCCGGGTGTACGCGCTGCCGCACGCGCACGGGCCGGGCAGCACGGTGACCTGGTCCCCGAGGTCGTACCGGAGGAACGGGAACGTCCGGTTGCCGAGTCCGGTGGCGAGCGTCCGCGCGGCGGGTTCGTCCGGACCGACCGGCCTGCCGTCCTCGTCGACCCGTTCGAGTACGACCTCGTCCTCGCACACGTGCAGCCCGTCGGCGTGCCCGCACCCGACGGCCTGCACGCCGATCTCCGTCGACCCCCACAGGTTGTGCACCGGTGCGCCCCAGGCGGCCCGGATCGCCTCGCGGTCCTCGTCGAGCAGCGGCTCGGAGTTCGTACTCACCCGCACGGGGCGGATGTCCAGCCCACCCGTCAGGGTGGCGCGAGCGAGCTGCGCCACCAGCGTCGCGTACCCGACGAGGTGGTCGGGGCGGGCGGACTGCACCGCGGCGGTGATGTCGCCGAACGGGGCGCCCGCCGGGATCACCACCGTGTCCGTGCCCGGTTCGACCGGCACGTCGAACAGCGGCGTACTGGCGTGCGGTGGTTCACCGGCGGCCAGTACCGCCAGCCGCGCCGGGTGCTCCGGTGGCGTCCCGCGCCGCTGTTCCCGCGCCTGGGTACGCCAGGCGAGGCAGGCGAGACTGACGAACAGGTCCCAGTCCCACACGTACACACCGCGCACGCCGCTGGACCCGCCGGAGCTGAAGAACTGCTCGCCGGACGGCAGGTAGGAGAACCAACGCTGCCCGGCGAGGACCTCCTCGGCGCGGTCGCGGGTGAGACCGGGGACGGTGACGATGGCGTCCCACTCGTCCTGCGCCTCCTGCTTGGTCATCACCGGTAGCCGGGCCAGGTCGGCGACCGTGGCGGCGGACGGGTCGAGACCGCGCAGCCGCCGCGCGTGGAACGGCGAACGCTCGGCCGCGTGGCTCAGGAACGCCCGCAGCCGCTGCTCCTGGTACCGCTCGATCCGCTCCCGGGGCCAGTCCAGGCGGGCGACGTGGTCCTCCAGCGCCGCCCGTACCGCGTTGAGGTGGCCGGCCCGTAGCCGCCCGTACGCCGCCTTCGCGTCGCTCGTCGGATCGGTACCGACCGGACCGGACATCGCCACCCTCCAGGCGCAAGAAGTCGCGCTCTCGCGTGTCGGTGCCGAGTCTTCCACGGCGACCCGGGTCCCGTACCGGCATTCGCCTACGGGGCCGAGGGCCGGGCCAGGTCGGGACTAGGCGAAGTCCGCCGGGCTCATCCCGACCGGGTGCCCCGGCGGCCACTGCACCAGCTCGATCCGGTACCCGTCGGGGTCGGTGAGCCACGCGGTGCGGGGACCGTCCGGACCGCCGGGACGCTCCACCGGTCCGGGAGCGAGCCCGGCCCGGGTCAGCGCCTCCGTGCTGACGGCGATGTCGTCGACCTGGACGACGAGGTGGCTGAACCCGGTGCCGACGTCCACCGGCGCGTCGGCCGGCCGGTGCACCAGTTCGAGCGTGATCATCTCCTCGCCGGGGAACATCAGCATGGTGAGGCTGTTGCCGTCACCCAGGTCGACGCCACCGACCCGGCGGTACCCGAGCCCGGCGTAGAAGTCGAGGGACGCAGTCAGGTCCGTGACGCGGTACGCCGTGTGCAGGGTCCTCATCCGACCGACCCTACCCAGCGGTCCGGCCCGGGGCGGACGCTCGGCGCCGCCCTGCCCGATCCCGTGCGGGGCTCTTCCGGGACTGTCCGATGTGGAGTGTCCGGGGTGGCGGAGAGCCCGTGGCCCGTCGGTGGTGCCCGGGTGAGAGGGGTCCCGGGCGGGGTCGGTCACACTGTCGGGCATGACGGTGGTACGCGTGGACAATGGTGGGTGGGCGCGGCGGGTGGCGTGCGTGGCGGTGGGCGTGGCCCTGGTCGGTACGACCGCGGCCTGCGGCGGCGGAGACGAACCGAGGGCGGGCCACACCCCGTCCGCGGGAGCAGGGCGGTCCGCGAGCCCGTCCCCGCCACCGGACCCGCCGAGCCCGAGCCCGGTGCCGGGGCAGGGTGCGCTCGCCGCGGCGAAGGACGGGACGAACCTGCGGGCCTGCTACGACGGAGACTGCGAGATCCTGGTCAGCCACCGGCAGACGATCCGGCTCGACCCGCGGTTCGGCTTCAGCACCTTTTCGTTCGACGCCGGCGACCTCACCTGGCGCTACACCTATCCGGAGGGCGGCAACGGCTCGATCCGGTTCGAGGCGCCGACCTACGCGGGTTCCTGGGCCGGGCCCTCCGCCCGGCAGTCGCTGGGCATGAGGGTCGTCGACTTCCAGGGTCCCCGCGCGGTCATCGCGCTGCACCCCGGCAAGTGAGGCGCGCCCGGCCGTCCCTCGCGAGGCGCGGTCGGCCGGGGCTCGGCGGCGGAACCTAGTTCTGGACCGGCAGCTGCGGGCCGGCGGACCGGTCGAGTACGGCCAGCTCGTCGGGGGTCAGGCGGAGCGCGCCGGCGGCCACGTTCTCGGCCAGGTGGTCCCGGTTGCCCGTACCGGGGATGGCCAGTACGTGCGGTCCGCGGCTGAGTGTCCAGGCCAGCCGGACCTGTGCGGGTGTCGCGTCGTGCGTGCGGGCGACGGAGAGTACCGCGTCGTTGTCGGTGACGCCGCCGACCTCGCGTCCGGTGCCGGTGAGCGCGAAGAACGGTACGAAGGCGATGCCCTGCTCGCCGCAGACCCGCAGCTGCGCGTCGTTGACGCGACCGAAGTCGACGCCGTACCGGTTCTGCACGCAGACCACCGGCGCGATCGCCTGCGCCTGGGCGAGATGGTGCGGCCGGACGTTGGACAGGCCCAGGTGCCGGATCAGGCCGGCGTCGCGAAGTTCGGCCAGCGCACCGAAGTGCTCGGCGACCGAGTCGAGGCCGGTCTGCCGCAGGTTCACCACGTCGAGGTGGTCGAGGCCGAGCTGGCGAAGGTCCGTCTCGACCAGCCCGCGCAGTTCGTCCGGGCGGGCGAAGCCGTGCGGGGTCGGGCCGACCTTGGTGACGATGACCAGATCCTCGGGGTACGGCGACAGAGCCTCGCGGATCAGCTCGTTGGCCCAGTCGAGCTGGTTGTAGCTGTGCACCCGCTGCCCGGGGTGCGCGTACGTCGGGTAGAAGCTCGCCGTGTCGATGTGGTTGACGCCCAGCTCGACGGCGCGGCGAAGCACCCCCGCGGCCCTGTCCCGTGCCGTGCCCGGGTCGAGGGTGGCGTCCCCGGCCAGGCGTTTCGCGCCGAAACCGATCCGGTTGACGGTCAGGTCGCCGAGCGTCCAGGTGCCCGCCGCGGCGGCGGTGGTCTGATCTGTTGGCATTGGCTGAACCTAGGCAACGGGACCGTTCGGCGCAGTCGGCTGCGCACCCGATACCGCCGGTGTCCTGTCTCTGTTAACTTGAATTGGGCGGGATCGCCATCGTTGTCCGGCCGGACAGTGCGACGGCCGGACAGTGCGAAGGCCCGACGGCGCCGGCTCCGGCGTTCAGCCGGGTGCGGCAGGCGTGGATGTCGATGCCGCAGGTGGCCCGGACGCCACCGCGACGAGGTCGCCCCGCAAGGCCGCGCTGGCCGGTTGGATCGGCAGCGTCATGGAGTACTACGACTTCTTCATCTTCGGCACCGCGGCGGCGCTGGTCTTCGGCAAGGTCTTCTACCCGAGCGGCAACCCCACCGCCAGCACGCTCGCCGCGCTGGCCACCTTCGGCGTCGGGTACGTCGCCCGCCCCCTCGGCGGCCTGGTGCTCGGGACACTTCGGCGACCGTCTCGGCCGCAAGCGGATGCTCGTGGTCACGCTCCTGCTGATGGGCACCGCGACCTTCCTCGTCGGGCTGCTGCCCGGCTACGGTCAACTGGGCATCGCCGCCCCCGTGCTGCTGGTGGCCCTGCGGCTGTTGCAGGGCTTCTCCGCCGGCGGTGAGCAGGCCGGGGCGAACTCGATGACGCTCGAACACGCGCCACCCACCCGGCGCGCCTTCTTCACCAGCTTCACCCTCGCGGCACCCAGGTCGGTCTGATCGTGTCGACCCTGATCTTCATCCCCGTCTCCCGGCTGCCCGAGCACGCGCTGCTGACCTGGGGATGGCGCATCCCGTTCCTGCTGAGCGCCGTCGTGGTCGCGGTGGGCCTGTGGGTGCGCCGCAGCACGCCGGAGACACCCGCGTTCCAGCGCGCCGAACAGGCCAACGCCGTCGTCCGGCTGCCGGTGGCGGTGCTGTTCCGCGACAACGGAATCGGCGTGCTGCGGGTGGTCGTCTGCGCCCTCGTCGCGGTGGTCAGCACGATCACCAGCGTGTACGCGCTGTCCTACGCCAGCGATCTGGGACTGGACAAGACCGCGATGCTCACCGTCGGAGTGCTCGCCAACGTGGTGGCGCTCGGCGCCATCCCGCTGTGGGCGATGCTGGCCGACCGGATCGGCCGGCGGCCCGTCTTCATCGGCGGCGCGCTCGGCTCCGGCGTACTGGTCTTCGCCTACCTCGCCGCGATCGGCGCCGGCAGCTACGTGTGGATCTTCGTCACGGGCATCGCGCTGGTCGGGGTGGTGTACAGCGCGCCCAACGCCGTCTGGCCCGCGCTCTACGGCGAGATGTTCTCGACCCGGGTCCGGTACTCGGGCATGGCCCTCGGCACCCAGATCGGGTTCGCCGCGGCCGGATTCTCGCCCAGCATCGCCGCCGCGATCGCCGGCAGCGGCCGGAGCGGCTGGCTTCCGGTGGCGTTCTTCACCGCCGCCTGCGCCGCCGTCGCCGCGGTCTGCGCGCTCACCGCCCGGGAGACCCACCGGGTGCCCCTGGCGGAACTGGGCGTCCGCCGCGCGGTCGCCGGCGCACCCTCGTCGACGCCGGCCGCGACGCCGTGACGCGGACGCTCCGGCCGTACCGGATCGGGCTCATCGGCTCCGGTGTCGGCACCTCGCTGAGCCCCGCTCTGCACGAGCAGGAGGCGCGCCGGCTGGGGCTGGAGTACGAGTACCGCACCCTCGACCTGGACGCCCTCGGGTGTGCCGCGGCGGACGTGCCCCGACTGGTGACCGAGGCGTGCCGGGCGGGGTTCACCGGCCTGAACATCACCCACCCCGGCAAGCAGATCGTCGTCGAGCACCTGGACGAGCTGTCCCCGGCCGCCGCCGCGCTCGGCGCGGTCAACACGGTGCTCTTCGAGGGCGACCGCTCGGTCGGCCACAACACCGACAGCTCCGGATTCGCGCAGAGCCTCACCCGGGGCCTGCCCGGCGCCCGGACCCGCACCGTCGTACTGCTCGGCGCCGGTGGCGCGGGCACCGCGGTGGCGCACGCGGTGCTGGGACTCGGTGCCCGCACGGTCACCGTGGTCGACGTCGAACCCGGCCGGGCGGTACGGCTGGCCGCCGAACTCGTCCGTGCCTTCGGCGCCGGCCGGGCCGCCCCCGGCCGCCACGACCGGCTCGCCGAACACCTCGCCGCGGCGGACGGCCTGATCCATGCCACACCCACCGGGATGGCCGCGTACCCGGGCCTGCCGCTGCCGGCCGACGCGCTCGTACCGGACCTCTGGGTCGCCGAGGTCGTGTACCGGCCGTTGGAGACCGAACTGCTCCGGCACGCCCGCGGCGCCGGCTGCCGGACCCTCGACGGCGGGGGAATGGCGGTGTTCCAGGCGGCGCACGCCTTCGAACTGTTCACCGGCGTACGCGCCGATCCTGAGCGGATGATGCGCCACTTCGCCGGCCTCGTCGCCGCCGACCGCTGAGGATCCCGAGCGAGCAGGGAGGAGCACCGTGCGCAAGTCGATCGCCACCGTCTCGGTCAGCGGCACACTGGAGGAGAAACTCGCCTCGATCGCCCGCGCCAACTTCGACGGCATCGAGCTGTTCGAGAACGACCTGGTGCACAGCTCCTGCCGGCCCGCCGAGATCGCCGCCCGGGTGGCCGACCTCGGCCTCACCATCGAGCTGTACCAACCGTTCCGTGACTTCGAGGCGGTGCCGGCGGAACTCGCCGCCGCCAACCTGCGGCGGGCCGAGCGCAAGTTCGACGTCATGGAGCAGCTCGGCGCACCCGTGATGCTGGTCTGCTCCAACGTCTCCGCCGCCGCGAGGGACGACGACGAACTGGCCGCCGAGCAGCTCTACCGGCTCGCCGAACGCGCCCACGAGCGCGGGCTGCGGATCGCGTACGAGGCCCTCGCCTGGGGCTGGCACGTCGACGACTACCGGCGGTCGTGGCGGATCGTCCAGGCCGCCGACCACCCGCACCTGGGCGTGTGCCTGGACAGCTTCCACGTACTGTCCCGGCGTACCGACGTCGCCGCGATCCGCGACATCCCCGGCGAGAAGATCTTCTTCGTCCAGATCGCCGACGCCCCGCCGATGCAGCTGGACGCGCTGTCCTGGAGCCGGCACTACCGCTGCTTCCCGGGACAGGGTGGCTTCGACCTCGCCGCGTTCACCGCGCCGATCCTGGCGACGGGCTACCGTGGCCCGCTGTCGCTGGAGGTCTTCAACGACACGTTCCGGCAGGCCGACAGCGCCCGGACGGCGACGGACGGGATGCGGTCACTGCTCCTGCTGGAGGAGCAGGTGCGGTCCGCGACCGGCGGGTCCGGACCCGAGGACCCGAACGCTGTCCCGGACGGCGGGGCGGCCGACGGCCGTGCCCGGCAACGGATCGAGCTGTTCGACCCGCCGGCGCCAGTCACGATGACCGGCTACGCCTTCGTCGAGCTGGCCCTGCCGCCGGAGGCGACCACGCCGGTGGCGGAGGTCCTGACCGCGCTGGGGTTCCGGCTCGCCGCGCGACACCGCTCCAAGCCGGTGACCCTGTTCGAACAGAACGGCATCCGGGTGCTGTGCAATGCCGCGCCGGGTGCCGGCTCCGCCGGTGTCGTGGAACCCGCCGCCGCCGTCGGATCCGCGTCCAGTGTCGTGGAGCCCGCCGCCGTCGGATCCGCGTCCGGCACCGCCGAGCCCGCCTCCGGCACCGCCGAGCGCGCGACCACGGTCGCCGGCAC
>JBAUUM010000503.1:0-3924 GCA_049582705.1 Actinocatenispora sp. | reverse complement strand
GGGGTCAGTCGACGGGGCCGCCGCGCCAGGTCGGCAGCGGGTCGTCGCCGACGGCGACGGCGAACGCCGCCGCGGCCAGCAGCCGGGTCGAGTCGAGGATCGGCAGCGGCGACGAGGCCGCGTCGATCAGCAGCGGGATCTCCGTGCAGACCAGCGCCACGGCGTCGCAGCCGCTGTCCCGGAGCCGCTCGATGATCCGCACGTACCGTTCGCGGGACCGGTCGGTGACGACGTCCGCCACCAGCTCGCCGAAGATGACGTCGTTGACGACCCGGCGCTCGTCCTCGTCGGGGACGGCGCCCGCGATGCCGTGCGCCGCGAGCGCCCGCGGGTAGAGGTCGCTGTCCATCGTGTACCGCGTGCCCAGGATGCCGACCCGTTGCCGGCCGTCCCGCGCGGCCCGCGCGGCGACGACCTGGGCGATGTGCAGGCCGGGCAGCGCGAGCGGGTGGCCCGGGTGCTCGAGCGCGAGGTGCGCCGTGTTGTCCGGGCAGACGAAGAAGTCGGCGCCGGCCGCGGCGAGCCGGTCGGCGCTGGTCGCCAGGGTGCCGCGGACGGTGTCGAGGTCGCCCGCGTCCCACGCCGGCATGCTCGGTCCGAACGCGATGCAGTCCAGCGTGACGTCCGGGTGCCGGTGCGGGCCGAGCCGGTCGTACCCGTGCTCGCAGAACGTCCGCAGGCACAGCGTCGCGCCGGGAACGCTGTGCGCCAGGATGCCGAGTTGTCGCATGTCGCCGACCTCCGTCAAGGTGTCAGGGCCCGGGACGGGTCCGACGCGGCCCGGGAGAGACTGGTACCCCAGATGCGCCAATTGGTCGTTTGTGCATACTCAGCACCGGGTACCGCCGGCGCATTGTTCGGATGACCCGCGGGCTCGATGATGGTGGGTGTCACGGCGAGGTCCGTGCCACGCTCGATCATCCCGGTCCCCCGACGAAGGAGAACGTGGTGTCCTCGTACGAGCCTCCCACCTACCCGGAGCAGCAGTCACCGCGGCCGGCCGGCGCACCGCCGGTCACCATCCGGTGGGCCTCGATCGGCATCTTCGTACTGGCCGCGCTGAACCTGCTCAGCGTCATCGCCTCGGTGACCGGCCGGACCGAGATCGTCGACACGCTCCAGGACCAGTCGCACATGAACCAGACCAACGCGAACCTGGTCGCGACGATCACCGTGGCGGTCTCGGTCGTCTTCGCCATCGCGTTCGCGGTGCTGTACGTGTGGCTCGGCGTCAAGACCAACGCCGGCCGCAACTGGGCCCGGATCACCGTCACCGTGATCCTCGGCCTCGCGGTGGTCGGCACGCTCGCCACCCTGTCCCAGCCCGGCAGCGGCTTCTCCAGCCTGATGAGCATCCTCAAGGTGGTCGTGGAGATCGCCGTGCTGGCGTTGATCTGGGTGCCGGCCGCCTCCCGCGCGTACTTCACGCCCGGAACGCCGGCGCCGGTGGCCTGAACCGGTCAGCACAGCCCGGACACATTGCGTGGGGCGGCCCGTCGGGGCCGCACCACACGTCGTCACCAGGCTCAGGCCCCGCGGGTCTTGAACGACCGGCCGCGCAGGTTCTCCGTCGCGATCGCGTTGAAGCCGTACTCGTCCGTGCCGGAGACCAGCACGTTGCCGAACCGCTCCAGCGAGATCCGCCCGCCGTACTCCTCGACGAAGTCGGTGTTCGGGTAGACGCGGACCTTGGTCGGCACGTACCGGCTGGCGAAGCCGACCCGGAGTTCCTTCTTGGTGCCGGTGTGCGGCAGCGACGCGTGCATCAGCTTCGACCAGAACATCACGCACTGGCCCTTGCGCATCACCAGCGGCTTGGCCTGGCTCTCGTCCGGCGTCCAGTCCGGATCGACCTGCAGTTCCCGGTAGTCGTAGCCGAAGAAGCCACGGGTCGTCGACCCCTTCTCCACGGAGTTGACCGTCTCCGGCCGGTACTCCATCTTCTTCGTCTCGTCGTAGTTCATGTGGTGGTGCGAACCCGGCATCACCTGCAGGCACCCGTTGGTGAGGGTCGCGTCGGTGAACGCCGTCCACACGGTGAGCGTGCCACCGCTGCCCGCGGAGTGGTCGTCCGACGGCCACAGGATCTGCGGCGACCCGCTCGCGTTCGCGAAGGTGTCCGCCTGGTGCCAGTCGGTGCCCTCGTCGCCGGCGTGCTTGACGAAGAACTCGGTGCGCCAGCACAGCAGGTCGGGGCCGAGGATGGAGGCCACCCGGTCCACGATCCGCGCGTTGCACACGTGACTGGTCAGCGTGTCGATGTCGAGGTGCCGGTCGTAGTTGGCGATGTTGGTGCCGCCGGAGACCTCGTCCAGCGGGTACGCAGCCTGCGAGCGGTCCAGGACACCGAGACGGGTCTCCTTCCAGATCCGGTCCATCTCGTCCGGCTCGTAGATGGTGAACGGGCCGATCACCCCGTCCCGGTCGAACTGCGCGAGCTCGTCAGCCGAGAGCGAGTACGAGGTGGGGTCCGGTGCACTGCACATCTGTTCTCCTGGTGGGTTCCGCGAACGGGTGGGTCAGGCGGCGTCCGGTGCGGCGCCCGCGATGGCCTTGCCGAGACTGTCCTCGAACAGTTGCCGCATGTCGACCTCGACGCCGGACGTCTCCTTCAACCAGGCGTTCAGGTCCATCGCCATCAGCGAATGACCGCCGATCTCGAGAAAGTTGTCGTCCGTGCTGATGCTGGGGTCCTCCAGGGCCTCGCGGAGCCAGGCCAGGGTGCGGGCCTCCAGGTCGGACCGCGGGTCGTCGGATCCGTCGACCGCAGCGTCGGTGGAAGAGGGCATGTCAGTGACTCCTACGTAGGGCCGCGTGATCCGTCTTGCCGTTGGTGGTGGACGGAAGGTTGGCGAGCCAGGTGAACCGGGCCGGCAGCATGTATTGTGGCAGCCTTCCGCGCAGGTGCTGGCGCAGCGCGCGGTTGGCCAGCGGGTCGCCCGAGTGCGTGGTGTAGAAGCAGTGCAGCGTCGCCGGCCCGCCCGACGGGTCGTCGTCCGCGCTCTCCACCACGACCGCCACCTCCGCCACGTCGGGCACCGTGCCGGCGGCCGCCTCCACCTCACCGATCTCGATCCGGTGCCCGCGGATCTTCACCTGCCGGTCGGCGCGGCCCAGGTACTCCAGGGTGCCGTCCGGCCGGGCCCGGACCAGGTCGCCGGTGTGGTAGTGGACGGTGCCGTCCGGGCCGGGCACGAAACGCGCCGCGGTGAGTTCGGGGCGGCGCAGGTAGCCGTCGACCACCTGCGGCCCGGCCACGACCAGTTCGCCGCGGTCCGGCTCGGCGCCGTCGTCGAGGATCCGCGCGGTGAGGCCGGGCAGCGGGCGACCCACCACGGACGCCTGACCCCGCAGGTCCTCGGCGGTCACCCGGTGGAACGTGCAGTGCACCGTCGCCTCGGTCAGGCCGTACATGTTGACCAGCCGCGGGGCCTCCAGCCCGACGGCGTCGGCCCACGGCCGGAGCACCGACGGCGCGAGCCGCTCGCCACCGAACACGACGTACCGCAGCGGCGGTCGGTCGTCCCGGTCGAGGATCGCCCGGGACAGCGTGGCGAACGCGGTCGGGGTCTGGTTGAGTACCGTCACGCCCCTCTTGACCAGCAGTTCGACGCTGGCCTCCGGGGACAGCCGGGCCCACCGGTCCGGGATCACCAGGTGCCCGCCGTACGCCAGGGCGCCCCACATCTCCCAGACCGAGAAGTCGAACGCGGGGGAGTGGTACAGCAGCCAGGTGTCGTCCGGTCCCAGCTCGAACAGCCCGGCCGTCGCGGACAGCAGCGCGAGCACGTTGCGGTGCGCGACCGGTACACCCTTCGGCGTGCCCGTCGTGCCGGAGGTGTAGATGACGTACGCGATGCCGTCCGGGCTGGCCAGGTCGCCCCACGTGGACTCGGCAGGGTCCGGGTCGGCAGGGTCGGGGTC
>JBAUUM010000502.1:0-16713 GCA_049582705.1 Actinocatenispora sp. | reverse complement strand
GCAGCGGTGCGCAGCGCGACGGCCAGCGCCGGGCCATCCGACCGGGCCACCCGCAGCAGCAGGCGTTCCCGTTCGACCGGATCCGGCTGCGGCTCGCCCACCGGCCCGGGGCGGCCCGCCGTCCGTGGCGTGGCGGACGGGCGACCCGGCGGTGGCGACGCGACCGGTACCGGCCCGAGTTCCTCGACGCCCGCCGGCAGCTCCGCCTCCTTGAGCAGCGCCGCGATGGCCGAGGAGGTACCGGTGAGGCTCGCCATCCGGACCGCCGGCGGGAAACCCAGCTCGCGCCGGTCGGCGAGTTCCCGGGCCGCGTGGCCGGCCGCGTCGAACCGGATCAGCGACTGCACCACCGGGATCGCACCGTCCGCGACCACCACCACCCGGCCGCCGGCGTCGGCGGGTCGGGCCAGTACAGCGGCCGTCAGCCACCGGCGCAGCGTCTCCTCCGACGCGCGCAGGTCCGCCCGGGTCAGCAACGCCCAGGCGTCGAGCAGCAGTACCGCTCCGTACCCGCCGTCGGCGACGGGCTCCGCGCCGGGGGTGCACACCACCAGTGAGGGCCCGGCCGGTACCTGGCTGAGCACCTCGCCGCGACCCGACGTACGCACCGCGGCGCCGGGAAAGGCCCGGCCCAGTTCCTCGGCGGTACGCCGGGCGCCGACCACCGCGGCCCGCAGCTGCCGGCCGCCGCACTCCGGGCAGCGGTACCCGCCGGCGGTACGGCCGCACCACCGGCAGACCGGAAACCCGCCTGCGTCCGGTACGGCGAGCGGTCCCGCGCAGGCCGGGCACCGGGTACGCGACCGGCACTGCTGACACACCACGACCGGGAGGTAGCCGCGCCGCGGCACCTGGACCAGGACGGGCGCGTCGGATTTCAGCGCGTCCCGGGCGGCCTCCCAGGCGGCGCTGGGCAGCCGGGCCACCGCAGCAGCGGGGTCGCGGGCCATCTGGAACTCGTCACCGGTCGGCTGCACCCGCGGCGAGCGGGAGCGCAGTACGGCACGGTCCGCGACGATCTCCTTGGCCCAGCCCGTCGCCACCAGCAGTTGGGCCTCGCTGCTGCGGGCGTGCCCGGCGACCAGCATGGCGGCGCCGGTGAGCTGGGCGCGGGTCAGCAGCACCTCACGGGCGTGCGGGTAGGGAGCGCGGTCCTCGGCGTGCAGGTCGTCGCCGTCGTCCCAGATGGCCACCAGGCCCAGGTCCGCGACCGGCGCGAACATGGCCGCCCGGGTGCCGATCACCACGCGGACCCGGCCGCGGGAGGCGCGCAGGAACCGGCGGTACCGCTCCTCCGGACCGAGCGAGGCGGAGAGGGCGACGTGCCGGTCGGACCCGCCGAGCAGCGCGCCCAGCGCGGCGTCGAGCCGTTCCATGTCGCGGTTGTCGGGGACGACCGCCAGCGCGCCACGGCCGGCGCCGAGCGCCGCGGCGAGTGCCTCGGCCAACAGGACCGCCCAGTCACCGCCGGGCACCGCGGTCAGCACCGCGCGGGGGGACCGGCCGTCGCCGAGTGCCCGCAGATAGGCCGGGCCAGCGAGGTAGTCGAGCCAGGCACGCGACGGCGGCGCGGGTGACTCGGTCGCGTCCTGCTCGGCGACCTGTGCCTTCTCCGCGCGGGCGTGCCGGGGTGGCACGGCGAGCCGGAGCACGTCGGCCATCGTCCCGGCGTACCGGTCTGCCACGCCGCGGGCCAGCGTGGCGACCTCCGGGGTCAGCACCGGCTCGGCCGAGACGACGCGTTCCAGGAAGCTCAGCCGGCCGGTGAAGTCGGTGTCGTCGCACCGGTCGAGCAGGTAGCCGTCCACGAGCTGGCCGGCGAACCGTACCCGCACCCGGCACCCGGGGGTGGCCGTGTCGGCCGCTTCCTCGGGCACCAGGTAGTCGAACGTGCGGTCCAGATGTGGCAGCAGCGGCAGGTCGACGCAGACCTGCGCCACCGGCCGCGTGCCGGCGGCCCGACGTTCCCGGCGGGGCGACACCGTACGGGTCGCCGCGCCGGGCGCCGAGGGCAGGTCGACCGGCAGGCTGGGTTGTTCCACTCCCACCACGGTACGGGGCCGCTCCACCGCGTCCTTCTGCTCGCCGCCGTCACCGGCGGCGCGGCGTCACTTGGTGGCGGCGGCCTTCAGCTCGTCGACACGGTCGGTGCGCTCCCAGGTGAAGTCGGGGAGTTCGCGACCGAAGTGGCCGTATGCGGCGGTCTGCTGGTAGATCGGCCGGGCCAGCTCCAGGTCGCGGATGATCGCGGCCGGACGCAGGTCGAACACCTCGGAGACGGCCTTCTCGATCCGGTCGACCGGGACGGTCGCGGTGTCGAAGGTCTCGACGAAGAGGCTGACCGGCTGCGCCTTGCCGATGGCGTAGGCGACCTGGACCTCGCACCGCTCGGCCAGACCGGCGGCGACCACGTTCTTCGCCACCCAGCGCATCGCGTACGCCGCAGAGCGGTCCACCTTGGACGGGTCCTTGCCCGAGAAGGCGCCACCGCCGTGCCGCGCGTAGCCACCGTAGGTGTCGACGATGATCTTGCGACCGGTCAGGCCGGCGTCGCCCATCGGCCCGCCGATCTCGAACCGACCGGTCGGGTTGACCAGCAGCCGGTAGTCGCTGGTGTCCAGGTCGAGCTCGGCCACCTCCGGGGCGATGACGTGCTCACGGATGTCCGGCGTGAGCAGCGACTCGAGCGAGATGTCGGGGGCGTGCTGGCTGGAGACCACCACGGTGTCCAGACGGACCGGGCGCTGGCCCTCGTACTCGATGGTGACCTGGGTCTTGCCGTCGGGCCGCAGGTACGGAATGGTGCCGTCGTTGCGGGCCGCGGACAGCCGCCGGGACAGGCGGTGCGCCAACGCGATGGGCAGCGGCATCAGCTCGGGGGTCTCGGTGCAGGCGAAGCCGAACATCATGCCCTGGTCGCCGGCGCCCTGCTGGTCCAGCGCGTCGCCGCTGGCGCCGGAGCGCTGCTCCCAGGCGGTGTCGACGCCGACCGCGATGTCCGGGGACTGCGAGCCGATCGACACGCTCACGCCGCAGGAGCCGCCGTCGAAGCCCTTCTTCGACGAGTCGTAGCCGATCCGCAGGATCGTGTCCCGCACGATGCGCGGGATGTCGGCGTACGCCTCCGTCGTGACCTCACCGGCGACGTGGACCTGGCCGGTGGTGATCAGCGTCTCGACCGCCACCCGGCTGCGGGGATCCTGCGTCAGGAGCGCGTCGAGGATGCCATCGCTGATCTGGTCGGCGATCTTGTCAGGGTGGCCCTCGGTGACGGACTCCGAGGTGAACAAGCGACGTGTCACGATACTCCCCACAGGACGCGCGAACTGATTTCGCGAGTATATCGGGCGCTGGGAGGCTTGGGTGGCCCTGCGAGCCCGCCACGAGCGAACCGCGAGCCGAGCCCAAGACTGCGCGACGCCATCACAATCTTACTCAGCGTCACCAGCGGTGGTTATCTCTCCGTGCCCTCGCCGAACCGGGCCACCACCAGGTCCAGGACCCGGTCGGCAAGCTCGTCCTTGGTCATGTCGGGCAGACTGACCTCGCTACCGTCGGCACCCAGCACGGTAGCCGAATTCGTGTCGGTACCGAACGCGAGGCCGTCCCCCACCGCGTTCGCCACGATCAGGTCCGCCCGCTTGCGGGCGAGCTTGTCCCGGGCGTGCTCGAGCAGGTCGTTCGTCTCGGCCGCGAACGCCACCAGCACCTGACCGGGGCGTTTCGCGGCGCCCAGTTCCGCCGCGATGTCCGGGTTGGTGGTCAGCTCGATCGTCGGCGCTGCGCCGTCCGGCGGCTTCTTGATCTTCCGGTCCTGGTAGACGGCGGGCCGGAAGTCGGCCGGGGCGGCGGCGAAGACCATCGCGTCCGCCTTCGCGGCGCGGGCCAGCAGCTCGTCGCGGAGCACGGCGGTGGTGTCCACCCGGACCAGCTCCACGCCCGCCGGCGTGGGGAGCGTCACGTTGGCAGCGATCAGGGTCACGGCCGCACCGCGGGCGACGGCCGCACGGGCGAACGCGTACCCCTGCTTGCCGCTGGACCGGTTGCCGAGGAACCGGACCGGGTCCAGGTACTCGCGGGTCCCGCCGGCCGTCACGACCAGGTGTCGGCCGCTCAGGTCGGCCCGCCGGCCGGGGCCGGCGGCGAGCAGCCGGCTGAGTACCTCGAACAGCGCGGCCGGGTCGGGCAACCGGCCCTTGCCGGTGTCCGGACCCGTCAACCGGCCGGAGTCGGGCTCGACCACCACGGCGCCGCGGCGGCGCAGCGTCGCCACGTTGTCCACCGTGGCCGGGTGTTCCCACATCTCCGTGTGCATGGCCGGCGCGTACACCACCGGGCAGCGCGCGGTCAGCAGGGTGGCGGTGAGCAGGTCGTCGGCCTGACCGTGCGCGGCCCGCGCCATCAGGTCGGCGGTGGCGGGCACGACGGCCACCAGGTCGGCGGTCTGCCCGAGCCGTACGTGCGCGACCTCCGGTACGTCCTGCCACACCTCGGTACGGACCGGCTGGCCGGACAGCGCCTCCCAGGTGGGCGCGCCGACGAAGTTGAGGGCCGACGCGGTCGGCACCACCCGCACCTGGTGGCCGGCCTCGGTGCACAGCCGCAGCAGTTCGCACGCCTTGTACGCGGCGATGCCGCCGGAGACGCCGAGCACGATCCGTCGGGTCATCTGCACACCACTCCGTCGCCGCCGAAGGGGACCGGACATGCCACAGCGCCGCTCCCCGGCCCTCGGGCCGATGGTCGCGACGCTGTGGTCAGAAGGACACCATGAGACCGGGACGCCGCCCGGCCCGCCTCACGCCTCGCCGGTGGGCTCGGCGGTCAGCAGACCACCGTTGATCTCCCGCAGTGCGATCGACAGCGCCTTCTCCTGAGGCGTGGTCTCCACCAGCGGCCCGACGTACTCGAGCAGGCCCTCGCCGAGCTGCGAGTAGTAGGCGTTGATCTGACGGGCGCGCTTCGCGCCGAAGATGACAAGCGCGTACTTCGACGGCGTCTTGTCCAACAGCTCGTCGATCGGTGGGTTGGTGATTCCTTCGGGACTGGCCACGGTTCCGGACACGCGGATCGACCTCAATGCCTGCGATCAGAGGATGGGTGGTCATGGTTGGCGTGCCACACAAAAGGCGGGCTGCCATCCGTATGAACGACCGATCATAGCAACAGGTTGTGATCACCGAGCAGGAAGGTCCGGGAAAAGATCAGCAGAGCGTCGCTTTCTGTGACGGGCGACACAAATGGTGCGTGGTTTTCAGCATTGCTGGCTGGGCGTCGGCGCGGCGCTCGGATCGAGCAGCCGGACCAGCTCCGCCGTGGCCTGCGCGATCGAATTGTTCACAATCGTCGCGTCGAACTCCGGCTCCGCGGCGAGTTCCTCGCGGGCCAGTTCGAGTCGCCGTCGGATGGTCTCCTGGTCCTCGGTGCCGCGGCCGACCAGCCGTCGGACCAGCTCGTCCCAGCTCGGTGGGGCGAGGAAGACAAGCTGCGCGGCCGGCATCGCGGCGCGTACCTGTCGGGCACCCTGCAGGTCGATCTCCAGCAGTGCGGGAAGTCCGACGGAAAGCCGACGCTCCACCGGGGACCTGGGCGTGCCGTAGCAATTCCCCGCGTACTCGGCCCATTCCAGCAGTTCGCCGTCGTCGATCATCTGCGCGAACCGTTCCCGGTCCGTGAAGTGGTAGTGCCGGCCCTCTTCCTCACCGGGTCGAGGTCTGCGGGTGGTCACGGACACGGACAGCCAGATTTCCGGATGCGTCCGGCGAACCATCGAGAAGACCGTGCCCTTGCCGACGCCGGAAGGGCCGGAGAGAACGGTGAGCCGGGCTGGCCGTGCCGGGTCGCCGGCACGCGGGTTGTGAATGGTCACCGCTTGTTTCTACCGAACCGCTCAACCGGCCGTGCGGGGAACTCCCCGCTGTCGGGCCTTACGGCACCGACGACCGACCCGGGACGCGGCTCGGGGCTGCCCGACCGGAGCGGACGGACAGCCCCTGCGATCAGCCGGCCCCCGGCGTCGCCGAGGGCCGTGGACCGATGCCCGGAGCAGCCTATTCGGCCGTGCTGAACTCGGCGAGCAGCGAGCGACGCTGATGCTCGCCGAGGCCACGCAGCCGGCGGCTGTCCGCGATGTGCAGCCGCTCCATGATCTGAGCGGCGCGCACCTTTCCGATGCCGGGCAGCGCCTCGAGCACCGCCGAGACCTTCAGCTTGCCGACCACCTCATCGGAGTCAGCCTGCTTCAGAACGTCGGCGAGTGTCGTATCCCCCCGCTTGAGCTTGTCCTTCAGCTCAGCGCGGGCCTTGCGCGCGGCAGCCGCTTTCTCCAGCGCGGCGGCACGCTGCTCAGGGGTGAGCGACGGGAGCGGCACGAAGGTCTCCTTGGGTTGCGTATCGACTTGACGAAACGGATGAACTACCAGCGCGGGAAACCTAGCGGGCAATCGCACCAGGAAGCAACGTCGGCACGCTTGCGTGTCGATCACGACCTACTGTAATCGATGTCACAATCTCACGCACCATCCGTCATTGGCCGACCGAGCACGCTAGCGCACTGTCGACCTACCGTGCTCGCCGCCTTACGCAACGCGGCAATATCGGGTCCGTTTTGTACTATTTCGCGGGAGTATGACGGGATCACCCAGGGCAACGCGGACCCGAAGACGCGCCGCAGATCCTCGGGCCGGCCACCCTGCGCACCCAGGCCCGGAGCCAGCAGCGGACCATTGACATTCGCCAGATCGTGACCGGCACCACCAGGGATTGCACCAATAGTCGCGCCGACCACGGCCCCCATCGAGCCCAGCGGGACCGCTCCGGCGTTGCACGACGACAGCGCGTCGAGGACCGTCTGCGCCACGGTGCGGCCGTCCGCGGTGCGGGCGTGCTGCACCGTCGGTCCCTCCGGATTGGACGTCAGCGCCAGGACGAACACGCCACGCCCGTGCGCCTGCGCCGTGTCCATCATCGGCCGCAGCGACCCGAACCCCAGAAACGGCGTCGCGGTCACCGCGTCGCCGGCCAACGGACTCGCCGGATCGAGGTACGCGTCCGCGTACGCCTGCACCGTCGACCCGATGTCGCCCCGCTTGGCGTCCACGATCACCAACGCACCGGCCGCGCGGGCCTCCGCGATGACCGTCTCCAGCACCGCGACGCCCCGCGACCCGAACCGCTCGAAGAACGCCGACTGCGGCTTCAGTACCGCGACCCGGTCCGCGACGGCCTCCACGACCGTACGACTGAACCGGTCGAGCCCTGCGACATCATCGGAAAGGCCCCAGGAGCGCAGCAGAGACGCGTGCGGGTCGACACCCACACACAGTGCACCCCGCGCCCGCATCGCCGCGTGCAGTCGCGCTCCGAACGTTCCGCTGGTCATCTGCCCCCCACCTCCGGGCGGGTCCTGACACCCCGCCGAACCGACTGCCTGCCCAGCGCCCGTTCGGGCGCGTCACCGGACGGTCTGCGACAGCGCCCGGTTGATCTGCCGGACCAGGTCCGGCCCGCGGTAGATGAACCCCGTGTACAGCTGCACCAGGCTCGCGCCCGCGTCGAACATCCGCAGCGCGTCCCGCGCGTCGCCGATGCCACCGACACCGACCACCGGCAGTGCCCCGGCCGTCTCGCGGTGCACGAAGCGCACCATCCGCACCGCGCGGTCGTGCAGCGGCCGCCCCGACAACCCGCCGGGCTGCGCCGCGGCCCGCTCGTCGCTGAAACACACCCCGCTGCGGGACAGCGTGGTGTTGGTCGCGATGATCCCCGCCACGCCCTGCGCCAGGCAGACCTCCAGCAACTCGGCCAGCGCGCGCTCGGTGAGGTCCGGGGCGACCTTCACCAGCAGGGGTCGTGGCCGCCCGGAGCCGGCCAGCGCCCGGGCCTCCCCGACCAGCGCCGACAACAGCCGCACCAGGTGGTCCCGGTCCTGCAGCGCGCGCAGGCCGGGCGTGTTCGGCGAGCTGATGTTGATCGCGAAGTAGTCGCCGAACGAGTGCAGCGCGCGCAGTGAGGCGACGTAGTCCTCCACCGCCCCGTCCAACGGTGTGACCTTCGACTTGCCGAGGCTGATGCCCAGCGGCACCGGCAGCGGCCGGTGCCGGCCGCTGCCGTCGGTCGCCCCGCAGGCCTCCAGTCGTGCCGCGAGCGCGGCGGCGCCCTCGTTGTTGAATCCCATCCGGTTGACCAGGGCACCCGATGTGGGCAGCCGGTACAGCCGGGGTCTGGGGTTGCCCGGCTGGGCGTGCCGGGTCACCGTGCCCACCTCGACGAAGCCGAACCCGAGGGCCGGCCACGCGGGCAGCGCCCGGCCGTCCTTGTCCAGACCGGCGGCCAGCCCCACCGGATTCGGGAACCGGACCCCGAACACGGTGCACGGGTTGGCGCGGGCCTGGAACCGGTACCGGCCGGTCGCCGCCCACAGCGCGGACTGACCGGCGCCGCTCGCGGTCAGTCCGGCCAGCGCCCGCAGCGTCGCCTCGTGCGCCACCTCGGCGTCGCCCCCGCCCAACCGGAACAGCGCCGGACGCAGCAGCCTGCGGTACATCAGGCGTGCTCCCCCCGCGCCGAGTACAGCGCGGCGTGCAGCGACTGCAACGGCCGCACCGTCATCTCGCCGCGGATCAGCGCCTCGATGCCCATCACGGCCGCCGAGACGCCCTGCACCGTGGTGATGCACGGCGTGTCCGTGGCGACCGCGGCGCTGCGGATCTCGTAGCCGTCCGCGCGTGCGCCCGACCCGTACGGCGTGTTGATGACCAGCGCGATCCCGCCCGCCTCGATGAGTTCCACCGCGTGCGGTCCGGTGTCCTCGCCGGGCTCCTCGTAGTGCTTGCGCACCACCCGGGCGGCCACCCCGTGCCGGTGCAGCACCTCCGCCGTACCGGCCGTCGCGACGATCTCGAAGCCCAGGTCGGCGAGCCGCTTCACCGGGAAGATCAGCGCCCGCTTGTCCTTGTTGGCGGCCGAGACGAACACCTTGCCGGCCGTGGGCAGCGAACCGTAGACGGCGGCCTGCGACTTGGCGAACGCGTGGCCGAACGTGGTGTCGATGCCCATCACCTCGCCCGTCGACTTCATCTCCGGCCCCAGCAACGAGTCGACCCCGTGGCCCTCCAGGGTGCGGAACCGCTTGAACGGCAGTACCGCCTCCTTGACCGCGACCGGCGCGGACGCCGGCGGCGACGAGCCGTCACCCGTGGCGGGCAGCAGGCCCTCGGCGCGCAGCGTGGCGATGCTGTCGCCGAGCATGATCCGGGCGGCCGCCTTCGCCAGCGGCACCGCCGTGGCCTTCGACACGAACGGCACGGTACGACTCGCCCGCGGGTTCGCCTCCAGCACGTAGAGCTGGTCGCCCTTCAATGCGTACTGCACGTTGAGCAGGCCGCGGACCCCGACGGCGGAGGCGATGGCCGCGGTGTAGCGGCGCACCTGGGCGATGTCCGAGGCGCCCAGCGTGATCGGCGGCAGCGCGCACGACGAGTCACCGGAGTGCACCCCGGCCTCCTCGATGTGCTCCATGACGCCGCCCAGGAAGACGTCGTCGCCGTCGCACAACGCGTCCACGTCGATCTCGATCGCATCGTCGAGGAACTGGTCCACCAGCACCGGATGCTCCGGCGAGACCTCCGTGGCCCGGTCGATGTAGGACCGCAGCGTGTCCTCGTCGTAGACGATCTCCATGCCGCGCCCGCCGAGCACGTACGACGGGCGGACCAGCACCGGGTAGCCGATCTCGTCGGCGATGGCCCGCGCCTCGGCGAACGAGTACGCGGTGCCGTGCCGGGGCGCGGTGAGGCCCGCGTCGGCCAGCAGCCGGCCGAACACGCCCCGGTCCTCGGCGTTGTCGATGCTGCGTGGGCTGGTGCCCACGATCGGTACGCCGGCGTCGGCCAGCCGTTGCGCCAGCCCCAGCGGGGTCTGCCCGCCCAGCTGCACGATCACCCCGACCACGCCGGGACCGCCGGCCGACCGGCCGGTGCTGTCCTCGACGTGCACGACCTCCAGCACGTCCTCGAACGTGAGCGGCTCGAAGTACAGGCGGTCGGCGGTGTCGTAGTCGGTGGAGACCGTCTCCGGGTTGCAGTTGACCATGACGGTCTCGTAGCCCGCCTCGCGCAGCGCCATCACCGCGTGCACGCACGAGTAGTCGAACTCGATGCCCTGCCCGATGCGGTTGGGGCCGGAGCCGAGGATGATCACCTTCGGCCGGTCCGACGCGGCGACCTCGTTCTCCGCCGACGGGTCCGTCTCGTACGCCGAGTAGTGGTACGGGGTGGTGGCGGCGAACTCGGCGGCGCAGGTGTCGACCGTCTTGTACACGGGTCGGACCCCGAGCCGGTGCCGCAGGGTGCGTACCCCGTCCTCACCGGCCAGATCCGGCCGCAGCCCGGCAAGCTGTCGGTCCGACATCCCGGCCCGCTTCGCCCGACGCAGCAGCGCCACGTCGAGCGACGGCGCCGCGGCCACCTCGTCACGCAGTTCCACCAGGCCGGCGACCTGGTCGACGAACCAGGGGTCCATCCCGGACGCGGCGCACACCTGCGCCACGGTGGCCCCGGCACGCAGCGCCCGCTCCACCGTGTACAGCCGGCCGTCGCGCGGCGTACGCAGCGCCTCCAGCAGGTCCTGGACCCCGGTGTCGTCCTCGGGAGCGGTCCAGAATCCGGCCGCCCGGGTCTCCATGGAGCGCAGCGCCTTGTTCAGCGCCTCCGGGAAGCTGCGGCCCAGCGACATCGCCTCGCCGACCGACTTCATCGTGGTGGTCAGTTCGGTGTCGGCGCCCGGGAACTTCTCGAACGCGAACCGCGGCACCTTGACCACGACGTAGTCCAGGGTCGGCTCGAAGCACGCGGGTGTCGCCCGGGTGATGTCGTTGCGGATCTCGTCGAGGGTGTAGCCGATGGCCAGCCGAGCGGCGATCTTCGCGATGGGGAACCCGGTCGCCTTCGACGCGAGCGCCGAGGACCGGGACACCCGCGGGTTCATCTCGATGACGACCAGCCGCCCGTCGACCGGGTTGACGGCGAACTGGATGTTGCACCCGCCGGTGTCCACCCCGACCTCGCGCAGCACCGCGATGCCCAGGTCCCGCATCCGCTGGTACTCCTGGTCGGTCAGCGTCATCGCCGGCGCCACGGTGACCGAGTCGCCGGTGTGCACGCCCATCGCGTCGATGTTCTCGATGGAGCAGACGACCACCACGTTGTCGTTACGGTCGCGCATCAGCTCCAGCTCGTACTCCTTCCAGCCGAGCACGCTCTCCTCGATCAGCACCTCACGGGTCGGGCTGGCCGCGAGGCCAGCGCCGGCGATGCGGGTCAGCTGCTCGTCGTCGTGCGCCATGCCCGAGCCGAGGCCGCCCATGGTGAAGCTGGGGCGTACCACGACCGGCAGGCCCAGCTCGGCGACGGTCTCGCGGACCTCGTCCATCGAGTGGCACACCCGGCTGCGCGGCACGTCGCCGCCGACCCGGCGGACCACGCCCTTGAACATCTCGCGGTCCTCACCGCGGCGGATCGCCTCGATGTCGGCGCCGATCAGTTCCACGCCGTACTTGTCGAGGATGCCCTGCTCGTGCAGGGCGACCGCGGTGTTGAGCGCCGTCTGCCCGCCCAGGGTGGCCAGCAGGCTGTCGACGGGCCGTCCCTGCCGGCTCTCGTTCGCGATGACCTGCTGGACGTAGTCGGCGGTGATCGGCTCCACGTACGTCGCGTCGGCGAACTCGGGGTCGGTCATGATCGTCGCCGGGTTCGAATTGACCAGACTGACCCGCAGTCCCTCGGCACGCAGCACGCGGCACGCCTGGGTGCCGGAGTAGTCGAACTCGCACGCCTGGCCGATGACGATCGGGCCGGAGCCGATGACCAGCACGTGTCGGATGTCGGTACGCCGTGGCATCAGCGCCCCCCTTCGATCAACTGCACGAACCTGTCGAACAGGTAGTCCGCGTCGTGCGGGCCCGCCGCCGCCTCCGGGTGGTACTGCACGGAGAAGGCGGGCGCGTCGAGCAACCGCAGCCCCTCGACCACGTCGTCGTTGAGGCAGACGTGGCTGACCTCGACGCGACCGAACTCGGTGTCGACGGCGTCGAACGCTCCCCCGGCGCCGGTCGCCGGGGTATGTCCCGGCCACTCGATGGCGAAGCCGTGGTTGTGCGCGGTCACCTCGACCTTGCCGGTGGCCCGGTCCGCGACGGGCTGGTTCATCCCGTGGTGGCCGTAGGCCAGCTTGTACGTGCCGAAGCCGAGCGCACGGCCCAGAACCTGGTTGCCGAAGCAGATACCGAACACCGGCACCCCCCGGCCGAGCAGTTCACGGGTGACCTGGACCTGGGCGTCGGCGGTCGCGGGATCTCCCGGCCCGTTGGACAGGAACACCGCGTCCGGGCCGCCCTCGAGGACGGCCTCGACCGTCGAGGCGGCCGGCACCACGTGGGTGGTGACGCCCCGCTCGGCGAGCCGGCGCGGGGTGGCCCGCTTCACGCCGAGGTCCAGCGCGGCCACCGTGAAGCGGTGGGTACCGCGCGCCGGCACCGTGTACGCCTCCGGCGTGCTGACCGTGTCCACCAGGTTCGCACCGACCATGGCCGGCGACGCGAGCACCCGCTCGCGCAGCCGTGCCGGGTCGGTGTCCACACTGGACACCCCGACCCGCATGGCCCCTCGTTCCCGCAGGTGCCGGGTCAGCGCCCGGGTGTCGATGCCGCAGATGCCGACCACGCCCTGGGCGGCGAGCCGGTCCTCCAGCGAGCCGGTGGAACGCCAGTTGGAGGCGGTACGGGCCGGGTCGCGGACCACGTAGCCGGCGACCCAGATCCGGTCGGACTCGTCGTCGTCGGCGTTGACACCGGTGTTGCCGATGTGCGGGGCGGTCATGACCACGACCTGCCCCTGGTACGACGGATCGGTCAGCGTCTCCTGGTAGCCGGTCATGCCGGTGTTGAACACGGCCTCGCCGAACGTCTCACCGGCGCTGCCGTACGACTCGCCGGTGAAGGTGCGACCGTCCTCCAGTACCAGGATCGCGGGGGTGCGCGCGCTCACTTCTGTACCTTTCCGTCCAGTACGGTCGGCTCGCCGTTGTGGAACGTGGCGACCACCCGGCCGGGCAGGACCCGACCCGCGTACGGCGTGTTACGGCTGCGCGAGGCCAGCTCGGCGGGGTCGACGGTGACCCGGGCCGCGGGATCCACGAGCGTGATGTTCGCCGGCACGCCCGGCGCCGGGTCGTGGCCGTGCCCGGTGAGTCCGGCGATCCGGGCCGGGCGGCGGCTCATCCGTTCCGCGACGCCGTTCCAGTCGAGCCCGGGCCGCGCCGACCCGGCGTCACCCTCGATGCCGCCCGGCGTGCCCGGTGCCAGCATCGTCTGCAGGACCACCGACAGGGCGGTCTGCAGGCCGAGCATGCCGGGCCGGGCGTACGGCCACTCGCATTCCTTGTCCTCGACGGTGTGCGGGGCGTGGTCGGTGGCGACCACGTCGATCACCCCCTCGGCCAGACCGGCACGCAGCGCCGCCACGTCCGCGTCGGTACGCAGCGGCGGGTTGACCTTGAACACCGGGTCGTAGCCGGCGGCCAGCGCGTCGGTCAGCAGCAGGTGGTGCGGCGTGACCTCCGCCGTCACCCGCAGCCCGGTGGCCTTGGCCCGGCGCAGGATGTCCACGCTGCCGGCGGTCGACACGTGGCAGATGTGCAGCCGGGCGCCGACGTGGCCGGCGAGCAGCACATCGCGCGCGATGATGGCCTCCTCGGCCACGGCCGGCCAGCCGGTCAGCCCCAGCCGGGCCGACCACTCGCCCTCGTGCAGTTGCGCGCCGGCGGTCAGCCGCGGCTCCTCGGCGTGCTGGGCGATCACTCCGTCGAAGGCCTTCACGTACTCCAGCGCGCGGCGCATCAGGCGCGGGTCGGACACGCAGTGCCCGTCGTCGGAGAAGATCCGCACGCCGGCCGCGGAGTCGGCCATCGCGCCCAGTTCGGCCAGCCGTTCGCCGGCGAGGCCGACGGTGACCGCCCCGATGGGCTGCACGTGCACCAGGCCCGCCTCCGCGCCCAGCCGGTAGACCTGCTCCACCACCCCGGCGGTGTCCGCGACCGGGTCGGTGTTGGCCATCGCGCAGACGGCCGTGTACCCGCCGAGGGCGGCGGCGCGTGATCCGCTCGCCACGGTCTCGGCGTCCTCGCGGCCCGGTTCCCGCAGGTGGGTGTGCAGGTCGACCAGGCCGGGCAGTGCCACCAGCCCGTCGGCGTCGACGCGGGTGGCGCCGGCGGCTCCGACACCCCGGCCCACCTCGGTGACCACGCCGTCGGTGATGAGGATGTCGGTCGGCTCGCCGCCGAGTATGCGTACCGCGGTGATCAGTGTCGTGCTCATGGTGTGTTCCTCTGGTCGATCGGGTCGTGCGGACGGCGCCTGGTGCCAGGTCGGGTCACGACACGCCCTTGCCGCCCAGCAGCAGGTAGAGCACCGCCATCCGGACGCTCACCCCGTTGGCGACCTGTTCGACGATGGTGGACCGGTCCGAGTCGGCGACCTCGGGGGCGATCTCCATGCCCCGGTTCATCGGCCCGGGGTGCATGACGATCGCGTGCTCGGGCAGCCGTCGCAGCCGCGGCACGTCCAGCCCGTAGCGGCGGGCGTACTCGCGGGCGGACGGGAAGAACGAGTCGTTCATCCGTTCCCGCTGCACCCGCAGCAGCATGACCACGTCCGAGTCCGGCAGCACCGCGTCCAGGTCGTAGCTGGTCCCGGCCGGCCAGCTCCGCACCCCGACCGGCAGCAGCGTCGGCGGGCTGACCAGGGTCACCTTCGCGCCGAGCGTGTCCAGCAGCGTCACGTTGGACCGGGCGACCCGGCTGTGCAGGACGTCACCGACGATGGTGACCTTGAGGCCGTCGAGGCGGCCGAGCCGGGACCGCATCGTGTACGCGTCCAGCAGCGCCTGGGTGGGGTGCTCGTGGGTGCCGTCGCCGGCGTTGACGACCGAGCCGTCCACCCAGCCGGACAGCCGGTGCGCCGCGCCGGAGGCGGCGTGCCGGATCACGACCGCGTCGGCGCCCATCGCCTGCAGGGTCAGGGCGGTGTCCTTGAGGCTCTCGCCCTTGGACACGCTGCTGCCCTTCGCGGAGAAGTTGATCACGTCGGCGGACAGCCGCTTGGCCGCCACCTCGAACGACGTGCGGGTACGGGTGGAGTCCTCGTAGAAGAGGTTGACCACGGTGCGGCCGCGCAGCGTGGGCAGCTTCTTGACCTCGCGGGCACCCACCTCGGCCATCTCGGTGGCGGTGTCGAGCACCAGGGTGGCGGTGCCGCGGTCGAGGTCGGCGGCGGACAGCAGGTGGGGGATCATCGGGCCTCCCCGTCCTGGGCGGCGACCATGCCGTCCGCGGCGGACCCGGCGAGCAGGACCGCGTCGACGTCGTCCACCTCGTGCAGCAGCACCCGGACGTTCTCCGCCAGCGAGGTCGGCAGGTTCTTACCGACGTAGTCGGCGCGGATCGGCAGCTCGCGGTGCCCACGGTCGACGAGGACGGCGAGTTGCACCTGGCTCGGCCGGCCGAGGTCGTTCAGCGCGTCCAGGGCGGCGCGCACGGTGCGGCCGGAGAACAGCACGTCGTCGACGAGGATCACCCGCCGGTCGTCGATCCCGCCCGGCGGCAGGTCGGTGTGCCCCAGCGCCCGGGTGCCGCGCAGTCGGAGGTCGTCGCGGTAGAGCGTCACGTCCAGCGTGCCGACCGGAACCTCGATGCCCTCGAACGCGGCGATGCGGTCCGCGAGGCGGCGGGCCAGTGGCACGCCCCGGGTGGGGATTCCGAGCAGCACGATGTGCTCAGCGCCACGTGTCTTCTCGAGAATCTGATGCGCGATGCGCGCCGTTATGCGACTGAGATCCGATCCGTTGAGGATGGACCGCGCTCCCGCCGGAAAGTCCGGAATGCCCGGCTCCGCCTGGTCGACGACAGCGTCTTCGTGCTGGCGCGCAGGCAGGCCAGCTGATGGTGCGGTCATTCAAGGACTCCTTCCCCGCCTCACAGGACGGGCCTTAAAGGACGCCATTTGCACCCCACAGACTAGCAACCTCGAGATTCGTGCAAGTTTTTGGGTGACCAGCACTTGACCGACCGTCGTAACTCCGAATACCGTCACGCTCCGTAGCGATTGCTGGGGAGAGACCTCGGCTATGTGAGTGGGAGTTTGCGCATGCCGTCTGAGTACGCGAAGTCCCTCGGCGCCCGACTGCGCGCCATCCGCCAGCAGCAGGGCCTGTCCCTGCAGGGCGTGGAGGAAAAGTCGGGTGGACGATGGAAGGCAGTAGTGGTCGGCTCGTACGAGCGCGGCGACCGTGCGGTCACCGTGGCCCGTCTGGCCGAGCTCGCCGACTTCTACCGGGTACCGGTAGCTGAGCTGTTGCCCGATGGCGGTGGCACCCGGCAGGAGTCCGCGGGCAAGATCGTTCTTGACCTGGAGCGGCTGTACGAGCACACCGCCGACGAGCTGGCGCCCGTCGCCCGGTACGCGCGGGCCATCCAGCAGCAGCGTGGCGACTACAACGGTCGCGTGCTGTCCATCCGCGCCGATGACCTGAGGGCACTGGCCATCGTGTACGACACCTCGCCCTCGGGCCTGGTGGAGCGCTTCACCGAGCTGGGTGTGCTGGTCGCCGACCCGCGCGCGCTGTTCGGCGGCTGAGAGGCCGACAACGGGTGGGACCGCCC
>JBAUUM010000501.1:0-1751 GCA_049582705.1 Actinocatenispora sp. | reverse complement strand
GTGCCGGAGGGCGTCGGCCCACCGGGCGGCGTCGGACCGGTCGGGTCGTGGGGCGTCGCCGGGGCATGCTGATCAGACAGTTCCCGCACCGGGGGTGCCCTCCTTCGTGTCGTGCACCAGGCGGACCAACTCGTCCAACTCCTCGATGGCGGCCCTCAGGGCCTGGTCGTCGTCGGGGGCGGGACCGTACAGCACCCGCTCGACGCGTTCGGTGGGCCAACCGGACCGGGTCACCAGCAGATCCAGGAGCCGCTGGTCCCGTACGGTGCCCGGGCCGTCGTCCGGTCCGGCTCCGCCGCTGGCGTCGTCACCCGCCGGGTCGTCCGGCAGCAGGGCGGCGAACCGGCGCAGCGCACCGGCCCGCAGCGCGTCCAGCGCCGCCTGCCGCGCACGGGCCCGATGGTAGAGCCGCCCCCGACCCGCCACCGTCTCGGTCGAATGCACCACGACCGGCAACGGTTCCTGGACCGGCGCGCCCAGCCGGCGGGCCCGCCACAGCGCGAACAGTACGGCGGCGGCCAGCAGCTGCGCGACGATCGCCCACAGCCAGGGCGGGAACGTCGTCCACAGCGGATCCGGCGGGCTGTCCGAGCCGGCGTTCCCGCCCGACGGTCCGCCGGCGAGCGACGCCGAGGCACGCGGCGAGGGGGTGGGATCGGTCGGCAGGTCCGACGGCGTCGGCCCCGAAGTCTGCGGCGGCGGTGTTCGGGTGTCCGCCGCGGCCCGCTCGTGTTCCGGCCGGTGCAGGCTCAGCCACGCAACCTCCCGGTTCCCGGCCAACAGGTCGGTGGCGAACGGACCGTTGCGGTGTTCCCCGATCCGGTCGTTGCGGAACACGTCCGGTGCGCCGACCACGACCAGCCCCGCCCGGTCCCCGTCGCCGGCCGGCAGCGTGACGAGCCCACCGTCGTAGCAGACCCGGCCGGTGTCGGTCCCGGTCAACCGGTAGCGGGTACCGACGACGGCCGCGGGCCCGGGTGACGGCATGCGGCACGCGGGTCCCGCCGTACCGGTGGTCCACCGCTGGCCCGTCGCCCGGACCGGGAGCTGCTGCTCGGCCAGTACCGCGGCGGACGGCGCCACCAGTACCACCCGGTCCGTCGACGACATCAGGAGCAGCGCGTTCAGGTTGTCCGGCTGCACGAAGTCCGGCGCGGTGACCAGTACGGTCGTCGGCCGGCTGCCTGCCGCGTCGAGCAGCGCGCGGGTACGGCCGTAGCGGTGTACGGCCACCCCCTGTCCGGCCAGCCGACGTGCCAGCGTGCCCGAACCGACCGGGGCCGTCGAGGTGGGCTCCAGGAAGTCCCGGTCGCCCGGGGTCACGTGCTCGACCGCCCAGGCGACGCCGGTGACCGTGAACAGGGCGGCCACCACGACGGCCGGTACCGCCCAGCGCAGGAACCGTCGGTCCCGGGGCACGAGGCGACGCAGCGCCGACCGTCGAGAGGTTCCGGTGTCGGTCACGTCCACGCACCCGTGTCGTTCGGTCCGCCCGCCGGCGCGGTGCCGGCGGGGGTCGGGTGGCCCTGCGTCGTGCCGCCGAATTGCGTGCCGCCGATTCCCGTGCCGCCCGGGGTCGGGTGGCCCTGCGTCGTGCCGCCTGGGGTTGTTCCGCCAAGGGTTGTGGCGCCAGGGGTTGTGCCGCCAGGGGTTGTGCCGCCGGGATTCGCGTCCGGTGCGGGCACGCTCACCGGCCCGGACGTGGCCCGGCGGACACCCGGCAGGAGGAGCGCGGTGTCCCGGTCGACCTG
>JBAUUM010000500.1:0-4052 GCA_049582705.1 Actinocatenispora sp. | reverse complement strand
CGGTTGCGGCGTCAGGTGCGGCCGCGGCGCAGCGCCAACCCGAGGAACGTGGCGACCGCGACCATCATGACCGCGCCGAAGCCGACGAGTACGGCGGTCCGGGTCTGGCCGTCCCCGTTGTCGGCCTCCGGCTCGCCGCTGATGGCCGTACTGGTCGGCGCGGCGCCGGCACCGCCGGCCGGGGCGCCGCTGTTCCGGGCGTCGTCGTCCAGCGGGTTCCGGCCGACCGCCGGTACGCCCGCGGTCAGCGCGCGCACCGGGTCGACCATGCCGAACCCGTACTCGGGGTCGCGCCCCCGCGGGCCGAGGTCGTGCGCGGTGCTGACGAGCCGGTTGACCACGTTGGCCGCGGACATGGTGGGCCATTCGGCGCGGATGAGCGCCGCGGTGGCGGACACCAACGGCGCGGCGAAGCTGGTGCCCTGTACGTGCCAGTACCCGCCGGGTCGGGCGCCGGTGAGGCCGTTGGCCGGCGCGGAGAGCGCCACCTGTGGGCCGGACACCGAGCCGGACCAGAACCGGCCGTCGGAGTTGAGCCCGGAGACGGCGACGACTCCGGGCTCCCGGGCCGGGAACCAGACGCCCTGGCCGGCGTGGTCGGCGACGTTGCCGGCGCAGGCCACCACGACGACGTCGTGCTCGAAGGCGTAGTGCAGGGCGTCGGCGAGCGGCGGACTGTCCGAGGCACCGCCGAGCGACAGGTTGATGACCCGGGCGTCGTGGTCGACGGCCCAGCGCACGCCGGACGCGATGGTGGCCGCGTCGTTGTACCGGTTGTTCGCGTCCAGCACCCGGACCGGGAGGATCGTCGCGTCGTAGGCCAGCCCGGCCACCCCGTCGCCGCCGCGCCGTCCCGCGATCAGGTCGGCCACCGACGTACCGTGCCCGACGAGGTCCTTGCGCCCGTCGGTGGAACCGTCCACCAGGTCGATGCCGGGCTTGACCTTGCCCTTCAGGTCGGGATGGGTGGCGTCGACCCCGGAGTCCAGTACGGCGACCTCGATGCCGGTGCCGGTCGAGTGCTTCCACGCCTGCTCGGCGTGCAGCAGGGGCAGCTGCCATTCCTCGTCCCGCGCGGGTGCCGCGGCCGCCGGACCGACGGCGGGCAGCAGCGCGGCGGTCGCGGCGAACAGCAGGGCCAGGACAAGCCGTACCAGTCGGCGGCCGGACTCGTGGTACGCCACGTCACGCCCCAGGGTCGGTCGAAGATGCGCTGCCGTTGACAGCATCCCCCAGATCGAGTTCGACCCGCACGGGTACATGATCCGACGGCCAGCGGTCCCCGTCGTGCAGAACGCCGATTCCGGCGGACCGTACCGCGACGGGTCCGCGGGTCAGCAGCCAGTCGATCCGGTCGTCGGCCGGTCGGGGCGCCCGCCAGCCGCCGTACGTGCCGTGCTCGGGTGTCCCGGCGGCGCGCCACGCGTCGGTCAGCCCGGCCGCCACGAGGGTCCGGTACGGCGGGCTGTCCGGCGCGCAGTTGAAGTCGCCGGAAACCACCAGCGGCTCCTCGGCGGCGAACCGGTCCAGGCGTTCCACGATCAGCGCCGCGCCGCGTTGCCGGGCCCGCGCCGCCTTGTTGTCCAGGTGGGTGTTGAGCCAGTTGAGCCGAGGTCCGCCGGCGATCTGGAACCGTACCCAGGTGGCCATCCGGATCACGTGGTTGCCCCAGCCGCGGCCGACGGAGCCGGGCACCTCCGGGGTGTCGGACAGCCAGAAGTTGCCGTGTTCCAGCGGGGTCAGGACGGCCGGGTCGTACAGCACCGCGCAGAACTCGCCGCGGACGCCGCCCTCCCGCCCGGTGCCGACCATCTCGTACCCGGCGTCCCGGGCGATCTCGCGGAGCTGCTCGTGGTGACCTTCCTGGGTGCCGACGACCTGGGCACCGGCCTCGCGGAGCTGTGCGGCGACCAGCGGGCGACGGGTCGGCCAGGGGTGTGGTCCGGTCTGCTCCGGGAACTTCAGGTTGTACGTCAGGCCGGTGATCACCATGGCCCGGAGGCTACCTGCCGACACGGTGCGACCGGTCAGGTGTCGGCGTGGACCGGGCCGTCATGGGATCGATCATCACCAATGGATGACCGTCCCATCACGCACCGCTCAGGAGTACCGCTGGTCGAGGGTCCGGACGGTGTCGGCGATCATCGCGCGCAGTTCCGGCGGCGCGAGCACCTCGGCGTCGACCCCGAGCCGCAGCAGGTCCTGGTGGGCGATCGGCACCGACTCGATGGCCAGCCGCACCGTCACCCAGCCGTACTCGTCCGGCGGGTCCGCGCCGGCCAGCGCGTCCGCGGCGGACGTGCGGTCCACGGCGTACCGCAGCGCCCGCGCCCCCTCCGGGGACAACCGGACCGTGGCGGTGCCGGTCATGATGCTCCGCTCGAACGCGGCGGCCCGGTCGGCCCAGAACCCGCCGAGGTCGAAACCCGGCTCCCGGGCGAACGGCTCGTCGGTCGCCGTCACCTCGGTGAACCGGTCCACCCGGTACACCCGGACCGCCCCGCCCACCCGGCCGGCGAGGTACCAGACGGCGTTCTTCAGGACCAGACCGTACGGCTCGATCCGCCGGTCCACCTCCTGATCGCCGCGCCGGTAGCGGGCCGTCAACACCCGGTCCGTCCACACCCCTCTGGCCACAGTGGACAGATGCGGTGGTGGCGACGCGGGCCGGAACCAGGCCGGTGTGTCGACCCAGAACCGGGCCGTCACCTGACCGGACACGTCCCGCAGTTCGGCCGGCAGCGCGGCCAGCACCTTCAGCTGGGCGGCGGCCAGCGCGTCGGACAGCCCCAGATCCGCCGCCGGTGCCTGCGCACCGGACAGGAACAGCGCCTCCGCCTCGCCGCGGGTCAACCCGGTGAGCCGGGTCCGGTACCCCTCGACCAGCCGGTACCCGCCGTCCCGGCCGTGCTCCGCGTACACCGGGATGCCCGCCTCGGCCAGCGCCTGGACGTCGCGGTACACGGTCCGTTCCGACACCGCCAGCTCGACGGCCAGCTGCGGCGCGGTCATCCGGCCGCGGGACTGTAACAGCAGCAGCAACGAGATCAGTCTGCTTGCCCGCACCGGGTAAGGATAGCCATGCGGCATGCTGACCAGGTCGCATCGTGATCCGCTGGGAGGAACGAGTGCTCATCGCACACCTGAGTGATCCGCACATCACGACCGGAGCGCTGGCGGCCGAGCCCGCCACCGGCCTGTACCGGGCGCTGGGGCGGGTGCTGACCCTGGAGCCATGGCCGGACTGCGTGATCATCACCGGTGACCTGGTGGACAGCGGGCGGCCCGACCAGTACCAGGCGCTGCGTGAGGTGATCGGCCGGTTCCCGCTGCCGCTGCACCTGGTGACCGGCAACCACGACTCCCCGGCGAACCTGTTCGCCGAGTTCGGATCGGGCCCGATGGTGGGCGGTACGGCGGAACGGATCCAGTACTCCGTCGACTACCCGGACGTCACGATCGTGGCACTCGACACCAACGTTCCCGGCACCGCCGGCGGCACCCTCGGCGGCGACCAGTTGTCCTGGTTGGACGGTGAGCTGGCCCGGCGTACCGACGTGCCCGCCGTGGTCTGCCTGCACCACCCGCCGATCGACGTCGGGATCCCCTTCATGGACGGCATCCGGCTCACCGACGGTGCCGCCCTCGCCGAGGTCGTCGGCCGGCATCCGCACGTGATCCGGGTACTGGGCGGACATCTGCACCGCACCGTCAGCGCGGGCTTCGCCGGCACCGTGCTGAGCGTTGCGCCGAGCACGTACCGGCAGATCGACCTGTGCACCCGCGCCGAGGCCCCGTTCGGGTACGTGCACGAGCCCACCGGATTCCTGTTGCACCGCATCGCCGGTACCGACTGCGTCACCCACGTGGTGCAGGTCAGCCACGCCGCGGCCCCCGTGCAGGGCTACTGATCCGCCCCGTCCCGGTCGGTCAGCAGCCGGTACGCCCGTTCCGCCGCCGCGGCGGCCAGTGACTCCAGGGCGGTCACGTCGACGGCCGGACCGTCGGCGGGTGGCAGCGGTGTCGGCCGGCCGGGGCGCGCGGGCGGGCGC
>JBAUUM010000499.1:0-9784 GCA_049582705.1 Actinocatenispora sp. | reverse complement strand
GCCCCGACCGGGCCGGCACACGGCGCGGGCATGCCGGACGTGGCCGTACCGTGCTTCACCGGCGGCCGGCAGGTCCGGCTGGACCGGGCGTACGGCCGGCCGACGATCGTCAACCTGTGGGCGTCCTGGTGCCAGCCCTGCCGGCGGGAGCTGCCGGAGATCGCGCGGTACGCGAAGACACACCCGGACGTACTGGTCCTGACCGTCGACACCGGTGACCGGCGCTCGGCGGGCGAGTCGTTCGCGCGGGCGGCCGGGGTCCGGCTGCCGACCCTCTTCGACGAGGACCGCCGGGTACTCGGCGGTGTCGGCCGGTCGGCGCTGCCGGCGACGGTACTGGTCGACGCGGACGGCACCGTCGCGTACACGTACAACTCGACGGCGCTGACGGCCCGCACGCTGGACTCCCTGGTCCACCGGCACCTTCCGGGGGCACGGTGACGACGCAGCTGCCGGCGTGGTGGTCCCCGCTGCGGGACCGGGCGGACTCGTTGGCGGAGGCCGACTTCCGTCTCGCCGCCCCGCCCCGCCGGGACGCCCGGCCGGGACGTACGAGCGCGGTACTCGTCCTGCTGGGTGAGCCGCCCGCCGGTACCGGTGACCGAGTGACGGTGCCCGGCCACGAGCACGGTGGCCCGGACCTGGTGATGATCGAGCGGGCCGCGTCCCTGCGGAACCACGCCGGTCAGTGCGCGTTTCCGGGCGGTGGCACCGAGGAGGGTGACGGCGGCCCGGTCGGTACCGCGCTGCGCGAGGCCGCCGAGGAGATCGGGCTGCGGCCGGACACCGTGGAGGTGGTCGCGGTCCTGCCCGAGCTGTGGCTCGCGGTCTCCAACTTCCTGGTCACGCCCGTGCTGGCCTGGTGGCGGGAGCCGCACCCGGTGTCGGCGCTCGACCCGGTCGAGGTGGCCCGGGTGGCCCGGCTCCCGATCGCGGAACTCGCGCATCCGGACAACCGCTTCCGGGTACGGCACAGCAGCGGCTTCGTCGGGCCGGCGTTCCGGGTCCGCGACATGCTGATCTGGGGGTTCACCGGCGGTGTCGTGGACAGGTTGCTCGACCTGGCCGGCTGGTCGGTGCCGTGGGACACCAGCCGGGTCGAGCCGCTCCCGGCCGGCGCCTGAACCGTGGCGGGGCGAGGTTCGTCGTCCGGCGGCGTGTTGCCGTTCCCGGCACGCTCGTGGTCCCGGCAAAGCCCCATCGCCGTCGGCGGCGGGGTGCCGTTCCACGGCACGGTCGTGGTCCCGGCAAGCCCGGCGCCAACCGGTTGGTCCGGGCTTCGTACGCTGGTGTGATGCGAGGGGCGCGGCGGGTTGTGGCGATGGCGGCACTGCTGGGGACGTTGGGCGTGACGCTGACCGGCTGCGGGTTTCTCGGCGCGCACGACGCGTCGACGCACGGGCCGGACAGCACGGGCACCGCACATGCCGGACCGGACGGCGGTCAGACCATCCGGGTGGTGGGCAACGAGCGGATGCAGTTCGTGCCCAACGTGATCAAGGCGCACACGGGTCGGCTGCGGATCGTTCTCGCGGTGACGGGGGCGACCCCGCACAACCTGAAGGTGCCCACGAAGCATGCGTCAACTGGAATGGTGCAAAAAGGAAAAACGGACAGTGTGGAAGTGGACCTTTCGCGGCCCGGACGGTATGACTTCCTATGCACCTACCACGAACAGCACGGCATGACCGGCGTCATCGAGGTCTCCTGACCGGCCGGCGGGGCCAGCTCCGGTAGGGCGCCACTGCCCGCGACGAATGGGGGGTTCGCCGGTGTCCGGCAGTTTCGTGGACGTGGTCCTGATCGTGCTCGCGGTGCTGTTCGCGATCAACGGCTACCGGCAGGGTTTCGTCGTCGGTGCCCTGTCCTTCGTGGGCTTCATCGGCGGCGCGCTGATCGGGCTCCAGCTCGCGCCGTTCGCCGTGAAGCGCTTCGACGGGCCGGCCGCCAAGGTGGTCGTCGCCCTCATCGTCGTACTCGTCGTCGCGGTGCTGTTGCAGGCGCTGGCCGCGCTGATCGGCTCGCGGATCCGGCGCTCCATCCACAACCAGGCGGCGCAGGTCCTCGACGACCTGGGCGGCGCCCTGGTGTCGGTGATCGCCGTCCTGGTGGTCGCCTGGATGATCGCCGTGCCGCTCGGTTCGTCCTCGGTACCGTGGCTGGCCAAGGGACTGCGCAACTCCGTCGTCATGCACGGCGTGGACCGGGCGATGCCGTCCGACGCGCGGGTGCTGTACAACCGGCTCCGCGACACCGTCGACACCAGCGACTTCCCGGACGTCTTCGGTGGGCTCACCCCGACCCAGGTGCGGTCGGTGCCGCCGCCGGATCCGCAACTGGCCGCATCGCCGGTGGTGCGGCGGCTGCACAAGTCGGTACTCAAGATCGTCGGTGACGCGCCGAGCTGTTCCCGCCGCATCGAGGGCTCCGGCTTCGTGTACGCGCCGCATCACGTGATGACCAACGCGCACGTGGTGGCGGGCACCGAGTCCGTGCAGGTGGAACAGAACGGGGAGCGGCTGGAGGCCCGCGTGGTCAAGTACGACTCGCAGCGCGACCTGGCCGTGCTGTACGTACCGGACCTGTCGGCGCCCGCGCTGCCGTTCGTGTCGGAGCCCGCGGACAACGGCGCCAACGCGATCGTGCTGGGTTACCCGCTGGACGGCCCGTACACGGCGTCGCCGGCCCGGGTCCGGGACCACCGGGACATCCGCGGCCCGAACATCTACAGTTCCGGCACCGTGATCCGGGACGTGTACACGATCCGGTCGCAGGTACGCAGCGGCAACTCGGGTGGTCCGCTGGTGTCGGCGAGCGGCACGGTGTACGGGGTGATCTTCGCGGCGGCGGCCGACGATCCGGAGACGGGCTTCGCGCTGACCGCGAAGGAGGCGGCACCGGTGGCCGACGAGGGGCGGCAGGCGCAGAACCGGGTTGGTACCGGTTCATGCACATGAAAAGGTCGCACCTGCAAGATGCTCAGACTGAGCTGTTAATCACGTAACGCATCGTAGCTGCAGACTTCCGTACTGTCTGGCCGCTCTGTTACGGTTGCGCGGCTCTCTCTATGGTGTCGCCAGGTCCGCCCCGGTGGCGCCTGACGGTAGGAGGTGACCATGGAGCTCGACATCCGCAAGGTGGAAGCCGAACGAACCACGGACATCTCGGACATCTCACTGTCCTAGTTCGTGACCGATTTTCGACGGTGTCGTGCGTGCGACGCCGTTCAAGGGCACAGGTGGACGGGTTCCGACCGCCCCACGGGTGGCCGGAACCCGACCGCGGAGGAAACATGCGCCATCCCCGAGTGAAGCCGGAGCACCTCCCGTTCCGGTTGCCGGACGGCAGCATCCGGATCGGCGGCACCGTGTACGGCATCTCCGCCGAGATCGCCGACCCGACCGGCACGGTCTGGAGCGTGCTCGCGCTGCTCGACGGCACCCGGACCGCGACCGAGATCGTCTCGCGGCTGCCGGGCGTCGCCCTCAAGGACGTCAACGCCATCGTCAGCCAACTCGCCGCGGCCGGCTACGTGGAGGACGCGGACGCGCCCGCTCCAGTCGAGCTGACCGCCCGGGACCTGCAGCGGTACTCCCGCAGTGCCGAGTTCTACCGCGGCGTCGACCTGGTCGCCCGGGACACCCACTGGCACGCGCAGCGTGCGTTCCGTGGCTCGCGCGTGGTCATCGTCGGGCTGGGCGGCACCGGCGGCACCACGGCGACGGCCCTCGCGGCCTCCGGGGTGGGACGGCTGCACCTCGTCGACCCGGACGTCGTGGAGATCTCCAACCTCAACCGGCAGAGCCTGTACGTCGAGAACGACATCGGCCGCACCAAGGTCGAGGCCGCGATCGAACGGCTCGGCATGCTCAACTCCGACATCGAGATCACCGGCAAGCGACGCCGGATCCGGGGCCAGGGCGACGTCGCGGGACTGCTGGACGGGTGCGACGTACTCGTCATCGCCGCCGACGAGCCGCCCACCATCCGCCGCTGGGCCAACCGGGCCTGCCGGGTTTCCGGCACGCCGTGGGTGGACGGCGGCTACTCGGGTCCGATCGTCACCGTGGGCACGTACGTGCCCGGGCCGGAGAACGCCTGCTGGGAATGTCTCCGCATCGCCGAGCGGGCCCGCTGGCTGCGGGACGACGCGGCACTCGACCCGGAGGCCGTCGAGCAGGCCCCGCCGCCGCGCGGTACGGGCGTCACGGCCGCCGCGGCCGGTCTTTCCGGTCACCTGGTGGCGCACGCCGTACTGGCTCTGCTGAGCGGCGCGCCGGCGCTGCCGACCAACTGCGTGTACGGCTTCAACCTCGTGGTGCCCGAGCAGCGGGTGTTCAAGCAGTTCCCGCAGTCGCCGGACTGCCCCGCCTGTGGCGCCCACGCCGTCGCCCGCGCCCGCTGACGACACCGTCGAAGCGCGTGGGGTCGGCCGGGCCACGACGTACCGGGAGCGTGGCAGGACACGACGCGGAGTCGCGCTCGGCACCTGGTCGGAAACTGGGCGCGAGATCCTTGCGCCTTATCTCTACATGAGTAGAGTTAAACTTTGTGCAGCGTAACCGACCGCCGTCACCACAGATGATTCGAGTCCTGCGGGCGCTCGCCGCCGACCCGACCCGGTGGCGCTACGGCTACGACCTGGGAAACGAGGTCGACCTCAGGTCCGGCTCCCTCTATCCGATCCTGGTCCGGCTGGCCGATCGTGGCCTGCTGGAAGCATCGTGGGAGCCGCCGATGCAGGGCAGGCCGCCCCGCCACCTCTATCGGCTGACCTCGGCCGGACTGGCGGTGCTGGCAGCCGTCCCGGTGTCCAGTGCGAAACCCGCGGTCGCACGTCCACAGCGTCGGCTCCGGGAGGCGTGATGGGCCCGCTGATCGCCGCGTTCATTGTCCTCGCCGCAGCGGTGGGCTTCTTGCGGAGCCGGCGCCAACGCCGCGGCCGCGACGCGCGTGTGGACGCTCCGGCCGTCGTCGTCGAGTGGGCGGCAGGGTTGCTGTCGGTGGATCGGGCCGAGTGGGGGCAGGCGATGGTGGGCGAGCTGGAGCAGTACCAGGGCTCGGCCCGGTGGCGCTTCGCGCTCGGCTGTGTGGTCGCCGCGCTCGGGCTGCCACGGCGCGGTCGCGATGGTCAGTGGGTCGTCGTACCGGTACTCGCCGCGGCGGCCGCCAGCGCGGGACTGGTGGGCTACGGCTTCCTCCGGTACCCGGGCATGGTCCTGGGCGCGGGCACGTGGCTGGCGCTGACGGCATTCGCCGTCGTCCTGGTGGGATTCGTCGTGGTCACCAGCATGACGGTCCGGCGGTCCCCGATCGGGGTCACCGGCCTGATCTGCGGCTGCGTGCTGGCCGGAGTCTGGATCGTGGTCGCCGTGCTCACGGTGTCCGCTCGGAGCACGGCGCCGATGTACCTGCTGCTGATCCTCCCGCTGGTCTCGATCGCGGTCGGCGTCGTCGGAGTGCGACGCGGTCGGACCCCGGCGGCGGGCCGGCGCACGGCGTTGGTGTCCTCAGTGGTGGCCGCCCTTGTCGTGTTCCTCGTCGTGGCCACCGACACGCTGGTCACCGGTGGCCGTCCCTATGACGCGGGGCAACTTCACGACTTCGCAACCAGCCGCTATGCGGACATGGCGACCTACGCCGTCAGCGATGACCTCGGCACCGCGATGGTCCTGCTCGTGCTCGTCTCTGTCGTGACCGCTGTGCTCGGCTCCGTCGGAGCTGCGCTGGCCGTCCGGCGCGGCCAACGGTAGGCGGTCAGAGACGGGCCAACCGGGTCCGGCGGGGCCCGGACGCCACCAGAATGAGGCGGTGGACTGGAATCGGGAGCAGCGCGAGTACTACGACCACCGGGCCGGCGAGTACGACGAGTGGTGGCTGCGGCAGGGTCGGTACGAGCTGCCGCCCGACCTGTCGTCCCGATGGCGGGACGACGTGGCGCAGGCGGAGTCGGCGCTGGACACGTTCGCGCCCACCGGCCAGGTGCTGGAACTGGCCCCCGGTACCGGCCTGTGGACCCGGCACCTGGTCCGGTACGCCGAGCACGTCACCGCCGTGGACGCGTCGGCGGCGATGATCGCCCGCAACCGCGACCGGCTGGCCGGGCAACCCGTCAGCTACCTGGAGGCGGACCTGTTCTCCTGGCAGCCGACCGGGTCCGAGTTCGACGTGGTCTTCTTCGGGTACTGGCTCTCACACGTGCCACGGGACCGGTTCGCCGACTTCTGGTCGCTGGTCGACCGGGCGCTGCGGCCCGGCGGTCGGGTGTTCTTCGTGGACAGCGGCACTCTGCCGGGCGCGGAGGTCGACCCGGCCGGGACCGAACACCGGACGCTCAACGACGGCCGGTCCTTCCGGGTGGTCAAGTCGTACTGGCAGCCGCCCGCGCTGCGTCGGGCCGTCCGCGACTTCGGCTGGGACCTGCGCGCGGAGTTCAGTACGAACGGGATGATCCTGTTCGGCCAGGCGACCCGCCGCGAACCGGGGCCCGGCGCCTGACCGGCCCGTCGGTCCCGGTACACAACCGAACGACAGGGCCGGGTGACAGGGCCGGGCGACGGAGCGGGCGACAGGGCCGGGCGACGGGCCGGGCGACGGGGAGATGCGGCCGGCACCGGAATCCGGCGGGCCGGTCAGGATGCCCGACCGGCGTGGCGGGCGGCGAACCGGTCCGTGGTGGCGACCAGGATGTCGGACACGCCCGGGCCGGCCCCGTGCGAGGCATCGCCCACCAGCGTGGACTCCGCGTCGGGCCACTCCCGGGTGAGATGCCAGGCGATGTCCGGCGGGCCGCTCACGTCGAGCCGGCCGTTGACCAGTACACCGGGGATGCCGGTGAGCGTCGCGGCGTCCCGCAGCAGCGCGCCGTCGGGCAGCCAGGCGGCATGCCGCCAGTAGTGGGTGACGAGCCGGGCGAAGGCCATCCGGAACGCCGGGTCGTCGTACCGGCGGTCGTGCCGGTGCCCGGCCGCGATGGACACGTGCGTGTCCTCCCAGGCGCACCAGTCCCGCGCGGCCCTCTCCCGTACGTCGGGGTCCGGGTCGTGCAGCAGCCGGCTGTACGCCTCGGCGAGGTTGCCGTCGCGGTCGGCGGGCGGCACCCCGTCGCGGAACCTGGCCCACTCCTCGGGGAAGACCCGGCCCATGTCCCGGGTCACCCACTCGACCTCCCGCCGGCTGGTGGTGACGACGCTGAACAGGACGAGTTCGGTGACGCGGGACGGGTCGTGCTCGGCGTACGCGAGGGCGAGGTTGGAGCCCCAGGAGCCGCCGAACACCAGCCAGCGGTCCACGTCGAGGTGCTGCCGGAGCTGCTCGATGTCGGCGAGGAGGTGCCGGGTGGTGTTGGTGGACAGGTCGATGTCGGGCGTGCTGGCGTGCGGCGTGCTGCGGCCGCAGTTGCGTTGGTCGAACAGGACGATCCGGTACGCGTCGGGGTCGAAGTAGCGGCGCCAGCCCGGGGTGCAGCCGGACCCGGGGCCGCCGTGCAGTACGAGGGCCGGCTTGCCGTCGGGGTTGCCGCAGGTCTCCCAGTAGACGAGGTGCCCGTCGCCGACGTCGAGCATGCCGTGCTCGTACGGTTCTATCGGGGGATAGAGCCCCACGGTGTCCTCCTCGGGTCCGCGCGACACAAATATGACAGCGCTGTTACAGTTCTACCATGACCGATCTCGGCGAGCCCGGCGCCATCGGCACCCGGCTGCGTCACGTGCTCGAACTGCTCGACGGTGACGTGGCCACGGTGTACGCCGAGCTCGGCCTCTCCGACTACCGCCCCCGGTTCTCGCCGATCGTCCGGGTGCTCGTCCGGGACGGGCCGATGGCCGTCCGCGACATCGCCCGGGCCGTGGGGGTGACCCACTCGGCCGCGAGCCAGACGGTGGCCCAGATGGCCCGCGTCGACCTCGTGGAGCTGCGGCCCGGCACGGACGCCCGGCAACGGATCGTGCACCTGGCCGATCGGGCGCAGGCGCTGATGCCGACCATCCAGGCGGAGTGGACGGCCACCGTTGCGGCCATGCGGGAGCTGGACGACGAGCTGCCCATGCCCCTCGGCGACCTGCTCGCGGACATCCTCACGGCGTTGCGGACACGGTCCTTCCGGCAGCGGATCAGCGATGCGGGCCTGGCCGACGAGCTGCGCCGGAACGGCGGCCCGCCCGGCCCGGCCCGGCCCGTCGACTGACCCCGACTCGACCGTCCGGGTCGTCACATTCTGTTAGCGTCGCGCCATGGACTTCAAGCTGGAACTGGTCGCGATCCCGGTTTCGGACGTGGACCAGTCGAAGGCCTTCTACTCGGAGAAGGTCGGCTTCACCGTGGACCACGACATCCGGGTCAGCGAGGAACTGCGCTTCGTCCAGCTGACGCCGCCCGGCTCGGCCTGCTCGATCGCCTTCGGCGACGGCATCACCGACATGACCCCCGGCACGGTACGGGGCATGCAGCTCGTCGTGTCCGACATCGACGCGGCCCGCGCCGAACTCGCCGCCCGGGGCGTCGTCGTCAGCGAGGTCCAGCAGCTCCCGGGCGGCTCGTTCGTCTTCTTCAGCGACCCGGACGGCAACGGCTGGTCCGTCCAGGACCCGTCCACCGCCTAGGCTGCGCCGGACCCGTTCGCCCGCTCGCGGCGTTGTCGCCGCACCCGAGTGCAGGCCCGGCACACGGGTGCGGCTCCGCCCTGCGAGCGGACGGACGGACTCCGGCTCGCATTACCGGGTCTTCGAAGGCGATCCTGGGCCGTGTCGGTAAGGGCCGTTACTCACCGGCCGGTAACCACCCTTTGGCCGCGAGTCCACCGGGCCGACGGGTGAACGGCCCTGCCCGTCCCGCTGTCACATCCGTGGGGTCCCGCGTGTCTACTGCTGGGGACACCTCGGGTGGAAGGACTTGTGACTGGTGGACGCGCACGACTGGCCGGAACGGTTCGAGCAACACCGGCCGCGGCTGCGGGCGGTGGCCCACCGGATGCTCGGCTCGGTGAGCGAGGCCGAGGACGCCGTCCAGGACGCCTGGCTGCGGGTCAGCCGCGCGGACGTCGACGACGTGCGGAACCTCCGTGGCTGGCTGACGACCGTGGTGGCGCGGGTGTGCCTGAACATGCTGCGGTCCCGGGAGCGACGCCGAGAGGAACCGCTCGACGTGTACGTGCCGGACCCGATCATCAGCCATCGCAACGGGGTCGACCCCGAACACGAGGCGGTACTGGCCAACTCGGTCGGGTTGGCGCTGCTGGTGGTGCTCGACGCGCTGACCCCGGCCGAGCGGCTGGCGTTCGTACTGCACGACATGTTCGCGGTGCCGTTCGAGGAGATCGCGCCGCTGATCGAGCGGTCCCCGGCCGCGGCGAGGCAGCTCGCCAGCCGCGCGCGCCGCCGGGTACGGGACCGGGCCCCGGTTCCGGACCCCGACCTCGGGCGGCAGCGCGCGGTGGTCGACGCGTTCTTCGCCGCCGCCCGGAACGGTGACTTCGACGGGCTCCTGGCCGTACTGGACCCGGACGTCGTGCTGCGGGCCGACGGCGGGGTCGCGCGTGCCGGGCACACCCGGATGATCAGCGGCGCCCGGACCGTGGCCGGTCAGGCGGTCACCTTCGGTCAGCTCTCCCCGCTGGCGCGCCCCGCGCTGGTCAACGGCGCCGCCGGGGTGGTGGTGGTCGCGCACGGCCGGGCGTTGTCAGTGATGGGCTTCAGCGTGGTGGACGGGGCGATCGTCGCCATCGACGTGCTGTTCGATCCGGACCGCCTGGACCGGCTCGACCTCGCGGTGCTGGACGACTGACCAC
>JBAUUM010000498.1:0-1536 GCA_049582705.1 Actinocatenispora sp. | reverse complement strand
GGCGTACCCGGGCGCCGAGGGTGTCCGCCGGGTCGTCCAGCTCGGCCCGCACACCGGCGTCCAGCAGGCGGTCCAGCAGCCTGCCGGCGGGCGCCTCGTGCTCCGCGGCGACCGGCAGCACCACCGCCTGCACCGGCGACAGCCAGGTCGGCAGCGCGCCGTCGTACCGTTCCAGCAGGTACGCGACGAGCCGCTCCATCGCCGACAGGGTGCCCCGGTGGATCATGACCGGCCGGTGCCGTCGACCGTCCGGGCCGGTGTAGCCGAGGTCGAAGCGCTCCGGCTGGTTGAAGTCGAGCTGCACGGTGGACAGGGTCTCCTCGCGCCCCGCCGGGTCCAGCACCTGCACGTCGATCTTCGGTCCGTAGAACGCGGCCTCGCCGTCCACCGCGGTGTACGGCAGACCACACTCGTCGAGGGCCCCGGCCAGCTGCTCCTCGGCCCGCTGCCACAGCTCCGGCTCGCCCAGGTACGCACCCTCCGGCCCGCGCCGGGAGAGCCGGTAGTACCCGATCCGCACGCCCAGGGTCCCGTACAGGCGGCCGATCGCCCGCAGCGCGAGCACGATCTCGTCGCGTACCTGCTCCGGCGCGCAGAACACGTGCACGTCGTCCAGGTTGATCTGGCGTACCCGGGACAGCCCGGACAGCACTCCGGACAGTTCGCTGCGGAACATGCTGCCCAGTTCGGCGAGCCGTACCGGCAGGTCGCGGAAGCTGCGCTGGCGTGCCGCGTAGACCAGCGCGTGGTGCGGGCAGTTCGCCGGACGCAGCACGAACTCCTCCCCACCGACGCGCATCGGCGGGAACATGTCCGGGCCGAACTTCGCCCAGTGCCCGGACCGTTCGTAGAGTTCGCGTTTGGCCAGTACCGGGGTGTACACCCGGCGACAGCCGCCGCGTACCGCCTCCTGGGCGACGAGCGCCTCCAGTTCGGCGCGGATCACGGCACCGTCCGGCAACCACAGCGGCAGGCCGGACCCGACCAGTGGGTTGGTGTCGAACAGGTCGAGTTCGCGGCCGAGTACCCGGTGATCGGTGGATTCCATCGGGGTCTACCTTCCCGCCCCGGGAGCCCCACCACGGCAGCCGCACGAGAACGGCCCCGGGGGATGGAGCCCCGGGGCCGTCGTCGTGGGTTGGTCAGCTCACGCCGAATCGCGCCGGGATTCGCCCGGCGTCGTCGTGTGCTGGCTGATAAGCATGCGGACACTGTACGGCAGTCGGGCGTGCGGTTGCCACGCAGTTGACCGCCCGGGCGGCGGCGACGCCACGGACATCAGCGGACGCCCATCCGCGGCGGGCACCGCGGGCGGCGACGCCGTGCGGACACCGTGCCTTTTGATGCATGTTGTCCGGTCTCGGACCGGTCGGCACCGATGGGCAGTGGCGAGGGCCACCGTGGCGTGCGTCCGCCCGGCACGGCGTCCTATGGTCGGCCGGAATGCTTCCAGGTCGACCCCCCTGGCCGGTGTCCCCGCCCCCTTGTGGCACCGGCACGCGGCGCCGGTGACCGTGCGCATCGGACGGTCACCCG
>JBAUUM010000497.1:0-6863 GCA_049582705.1 Actinocatenispora sp. | reverse complement strand
GTGTGTGGCCGGCCGCACACCGGCCGGGCCACGGTGCCGGTTACCGGGGGACCGTCACCGCATGGGCAGGTCGAACTCGCCGTCCTTGGCGCCCTCGACGAACGCGTCCCACTCGTCCTTGGTGAAGACCAGCACCGGGCTCTCGGGGTCCTCGCCGTTGCGCATGCAGATCTTGTCCTCGACGAACGCCACCTCGATCCGGCCGCCGCCGACCGGGGTGTCCACGTCACTGCCCCGCCAGACCGCACCGGTCAGGTCGGGGCACTCCTTCTTCTGAGACTCAGCAGCGGTCACCGGCCATGCCCTCCGTACGTCCATTCGCCAGACCACGTTCGGGTCGCGCGGACGGCGCCGAGAGCCGGCGCGCGCGTCGACCGTCCGTGTACGGATCCATCATGGCAGCATCACCGGCGGCCACGACGGGGTGGCAGGGCGGTACCGGTGGCCGGACGGTATCCGGTGGCAGGGCGGTACCGGTGGCGGGGCGGTACCGGTGGCGGGGCGGTACCCGGTGGCGGGGCGCGGTCCGCTTCGGAGGTGGCCGCCTCGGGCGTGGCCAGCCGGCCGGCGTGATGCTCCGGTCGGCCGGGTCTCCCGGGCGTGTCGCGCGTCGGTCCCGAGGGCTCAGAGTTGGACGCGCCGGAGTTGCGCCGACTGTGTGCACAACGTTGCCCACAGGCACTGTCCACAGGCTCTCGTCATGTGAGAAACGACATAGTGGCAGTGCGGGGCGGTCGGCTCCCGACGGAGAGCGCTTGCCAGCGGCAACGCCGCGTACCAACAGGGTTATCCACAGTGTGGATAACTGCTGGGGATAAACTACAGCGGTGTAGTCCGAGCGCCTTCACCGGGCCGGCGCCGACCCGGCCGGCGACCAGGTGGTGGGGCCCCGGGCGGCTCCATCGGAGCATGTCGACGGTGCCGTCCGACCCGCTGGTCCGGCCCGGACGCACGCCGCCAGGACCAGCGCCCGGGCAGGCAGACAAACTCCTCCTCGCGCGTCTCACGCAAGGAGGAGTCGTACGGCAGGCGGGCCGCCCAGGACCGGAGCTATCGCCAGCGCGAGAGCACCAACAGGCTGGCGACCAGCGCGCCGAAGCCCACGCCCAGGTTCCAGTAACCCCAGACACCGATCGGGTAGAGGCCACCCGACAGGTAGAAGGTCACCAACCAGCCGATGCCGACCAGGATCAACACCAGCGCGGTGACGGGCACCCAGGTGGGACTGGGCTTCTTCTTCGCCACAGCGGTGCGCTCCTGCGGTCGCAGGTCCGCGGGCGGCGTGTAAACCTTCTTGGTACGAACTCGGGACTTCGGCACGATCTCTCCTGACAGGGGTCCAGAAGCTAGCGTAGTCAAGGCCGCGCAGACCGCAAGGAGGAGGGCGTGCCGGAATCGAGCACAGCACGCAGGGAGCCGGGATTGCTGGCCCGGTTCCTGATGCCCCGCCGTCGCGCCGGCCGTCAGCACGGTTGGTCCCTCATCGTGCCACTTGTGGTCTTCCTTGCGGGGCTCCTGTTCGCCACAACTGCGACAACTGCCCGCGGAACCCAGCTCCGCGAGGACCGCAGGGTGCAGCTCGGCGACGCGATCCAGCAGCGTAAGGGCGACGTACAGCAGGCCGACCGGCAGGCGTCGGTGCTGCGCCGGCAGGTCGAATCCGACACCAACCGACGCGGGAAGTCCGACGGGCGGGTCCGTGCCGAGCAGAAGCGGTACAACGCCGGCAAGTCGGCGGCCGGGCTGACCGCGGTGCACGGGCCGGCGCTGACCGTGGTGCTCGACGACGCGCCCCGGCAGCCGGACCGGCAGCTGCCCGCCGGTGCCTCGGCGGACGACGTGGTCGTCCATCAGCAGGACGTCCAGGCGGTGGTCAACGCGCTGTGGGCCGGTGGCGCCGAGGCGATGTCGATCATGGACGTCCGGGTGATTTCGACCAGCGCGGTACGCTGCGCCGGGAACACCCTGTTGCTGTCGGGACAGGTGTTCTCGCCGCCGTTCCGCATCGTGGCGATCGGTGACCAGGGGCGGATGCGGGCGGCGCTGGACGCCTCACCCGGCGTCCGGGCGTACCAGGCGGCGGTGGACGACTGGGGGCTGGGCTATCAGGTCACCGCCGACCCGGACGTGAAGCTCCGGGCGTACGACGGCTCGGTTGCCCTCGCTCACGCGCGGGTGCCACAGTGAGTCGGACGGCAGTGGGTCGAGCGGCCCGGTGAGTCAGGTGGCCCGGTGAGCCAGGTGGCCCGGCGAGTCGGGTGGCTCGCTGAGCCGGGCGGCGGGGGCGCCGGCCCGGCACGGGCCACGGTGAGCACGGAACAGCGGAACGGTCAGTGACGCGCAAGCCTTCGGGGGTAGCGATAAACGGGGCAGCGACGTACCGGGAGGCGGCGTGACCTACCGGGGCTACCGGGGCCCGGGTGACGACGAAACCGTCGTGATCCCGGTGGTACGCAGCGCGCTCCGCTCGCACCGTGCCAGGTCCCGACGGTCCCGCAGCAGCGAACGGTCCCGACCGCCGGTCACCGACGGACCGGTCCGCCGCATCGTCCGCGGTTTCGGTGAGCTGCTGATCACCTTCGGCCTCGTCGTACTGCTGTTCGCCGGGTACGAGGTGTGGGGCAAGCAGCTCATCATCCACAAGCAGCAGGACAAGTACAACAGTCAGCTGGAGAAGCTCTGGGCGGCGCCGCCGAAGAAGGCCGACGACGCGCCGCCGCTGCCCGGCCAGGCGCTGGCCCGGCTCTACATCCCGCGGTTCGGCATCAAGCTGGCCGTGGTCGAGGGCGTCACGCAGGAGGACATCCGCAACGCGCCCGGCCACTACCCGGACAGCGCCATGCCCGGCCAGATCGGCAACTTCGCCGTCGCCGGCCACCGCGAGGACGCCATCTTCCCGCGCAACTTCAACGAGCTGCAGATCAACGCGCCGATCGTCGTGCAGACCCGGACGACCTGGTTCGTGTACCGCGTGTACCAGCAGGAGATCGTGGTCCCCACCCAGGTGGACGTGGTCAACCCGGTGCCCGACAAGCCGGCGGACGTCAAGCCGACCCAGGCCCTCATCACGCTGACCACCTGCAACCCCTGGTGGGACAACTACCAGCGGCTGATCTACCACGGCAAGCTCATCCGTCAGCAGCCCATCAAGGACGGCGAACCCGACGAGCTGAAGGGCTGAGCGGTGTACGGCTGGATCTGGCGCAAGCTTCCGTTCGGTGCCCCGGGGAAGATCCTCGGCTCGCTGATCCTCCTCGGCGCGGCGTTCGCGCTGCTCTGGTATATCGTCTTCCCCGCGCTCGACCCGATCCTGCCGTTCAACGACGTCCAGGTCAGCGGCCCGGGCGGGGACCAGCCCCGGCCGAAGCCGCCGACGACGCCCCCCGCGAGTCCGGCACAGGACGACAAGCTGCCCGGAAACTGACCAACCGGTGCCCACCCGATGGGCAGGGCCGGTCCGGCCCTCGTACGGGCGGCGACGGCCCCATAGACTCGACCCATGGGTACCCGGGTGCTGGTCGTGGACAACTACGACTCGTTCGTCTACAACCTCGTGCAGTACCTGGGCCAGCTCGACGTGGAGTGTGTGGTCCGGCGCAACGACGAGGTGACCGTCGCCGAGGCGCTCGACCTGGACGTGGCGGGCATCCTGCTGTCCCCCGGGCCGGGCACACCCGAGCGCGCCGGCATCTGCGTACCGCTGGTCACCGAGCTGCTCGGTCGGGACCTTCGCGCGGCCGGCGGCCACCGGCTTCCGCTGCTCGGCGTGTGCCTCGGCCACCAGGCCATCGCGGTCGCGTGCGGGGCCACCGTCGCCAGGGCCGCCGAACTGCTGCACGGCAAGACCAGCGAGGTCCACCACGCCGGCACGGGCGTACTGGCCGGCCTGCCCACGCCGTTCACCGCGACCCGCTACCACTCCCTGACGGTCGCCGAGGAGACGCTGCCCGACGAGCTGGAGGTCACCGGCCGTACCGCCTCGGGCGTGGTGATGGCGCTGCGCCACCGGGAGCTGCCGGTGCACGGCGTCCAGTTCCACCCCGAGTCCGTACTGACCCAGGGCGGGCACCGGATGCTGGCGAACTGGCTCGCCGAGTGCGGCTACCAGGCCGCCCTGGACCGGGCACCCGCCCTGTCCGACCAGGTCGAGCGTCGCCGCCTCGCGGCCATCGCCTGACCGGCCGCCGGCCCGCCGCCCTTACGACGACGAGGGGGACCGGCGGGTGTGCCCGCCGATCCCCCTCGTCGTCATGGTCCGGACGTCAGTCTTCGGGCTTGCCGAGGATCGGGCTCCTGCTCGTGGACGGCGACGGGGACGGGGACGGCGATCCACTGGTCGATGTGGACGGCGCCGGCGACGGTGACTTGCTGTCACCCGCGACCGTGATCGTCACGGTGCTGTTCGTCTGCGCCGGGTCGCCGCCGCCCGGGGTCTGGTTCGTCACCGTGCCCGGTTCCGCGTCGGAGTCCTCGTCCGAGAGCGTCTTGACCTCGAACCCCTTGTTGTGCAGGATCTCCGTGGCCTTGGCCTCGGACTTGCCGATCACGGTCGGCACCGTGGCCAGGTTGCCCCGGGACAGGTAGACCGTGACGGTCGCGCCGAACTTGACCAGCTCGCCCTGTCGCGGGTTGCTGGTGACCACGAACCCCTCGGGTTCGGTGCTGTCCTGGTCGACGAACGTGGCCTTCAGGTGGGCCTGCTCGAGGACGTTCTCGGCGGCCTGCTCACTGGTGAGCTGGTTCAGCCGGGGGACCTTGGCCATCCGCGGGCCCTGACCGACGGTCAGCTTGACCGTGGTCCCGACCTTGATCTGCTGGAGGCCGTGCGGACTCTGGGCGAGGACCCGGTCCTTCTTCTCCTCCGAGGATGGTTTCCGCACGATCCGGTACTGGAAGTGCGCGTGGGTGAGCTTCTTCTCCGCGGTCGTCACCGGCTGGTCCGTGACGTCGGGCAGCAGGGCCTTCTCGTTGCCCGTGCTGGACAGGTAGAGACCGATCGCCGTGGCGGCGATGCCGAGCACGAGCAGGAGGCCCAGCGCGACGAGTACGCCGACGGCGCGCCGACGCCGACCGGGGTCGGTGACCCGGGCGGCGGGCATGCTGCCGGTGCCGTCGCCCGCCGATGCGGCGCCGACCACCTGGGTGCGGTCGTCGGAGGACAGTACCGGGGTGGCGTGCACCGGGCGCCCGTTCGCCGCGCGCAGCAGGTCCGCGCGCATCTCCGCCGCGCTCTGGTACCGGTTGGCCGGGTTCTTCGCCAGGGCCTTCAGTACCACGGCGTCGAAGTCGGCCGGTACGTCGGGGTCCCGCTCGCTCGGCGGCTTCGGGTCCTCCCGGACGTGCTGGTACGCCACGCTGACCGGACTGTCGCCGGTGAACGGCGGCGCCCCGATCACCAGCTCGTACAGCACGCAGCCGGTGGCGTAGACGTCGCTGCGGGCGTCCACGGCCTCGCCGCGGGCCTGCTCCGGCGACAGGTACTGCGCCGTGCCGATGACCGCGCTGGTCTGCGTCATCGTCGCGGTCGTGCTGGCCAGGGCGCGGGCGATGCCGAAGTCCATGACCTTGACCTGGCCGGCGCCGTTCAACATGATGTTGCCCGGCTTGATGTCCCGGTGGATGATGCCGTGCCGGTGGCTGAACTCCAGCGCACCGCAGACGTCGGCGACGATCTCCAGCGCGCGGCGGGGCGCCAGCGGGCCCTCCGCGGTGAGGACCTCCTTCAGGGTCCGCCCGTTGACGAACTCCATCACGATGTACGGCAGCGCCTCGCCGTCGGTGCCCTTCTCCTCGCCGGTGTCGTACACGGCGACGATGGCGGGGTGGTTCAACGACGCGGCGTTCTGCGCCTCCCGGCGGAACCGGGTCTGGAACGTGGCGTCCCTGGCCAGGTCGGTGCGCAGCATCTTGATCGCCACGTCCCGGCCCAGCCGCAGGTCGCGGCCCTGGTGGACCTCGGCCATGCCGCCGTACCCGAGCAGGTCGCCCACCTCGTAGCGACCACCGAGGATCCGGTCCGAAGCGGTCACAGGGACTCTCCGATGGGTGCCCGTGGCGGCTTCGGCGCGGTCGGCGGCGACGGTGGCGTCACCGTTCGGGTGGTCCTGTACGGCGTCGCGGTCGCCCGGTGCGCCGTGCCCCCGTGGAACGCGGAGTCCTGCGCGTCCGCCGATGCGGATGCTCCTGCGGACGGTGACTGCGGGGACGGTGACCACGGTGTCGGCGACGGACTGTTGCTGTGGTCGTTCCCGCCGCCGTTGTTGCCGTCCCCGCTGCCCGGGAGGGTCTGCATGTTGCCGTTCCCGTTCCCGTGATTGGGCTCGACGTACAGGTAGACGGGGTCGCCGCGGTGCAGGGGCTTGTCCGCGTAGACCTGGTTGACCTCACCCGGCTCGTAGTTGTGGCTTTGCTCCCCGTTCTTGCGCACCGGCCTCAGGTTCAGGTCCCGGATCTGCTGGGCCGCGTCGGCGTAGCGCAGGTGGAGGTAGTCCTCGCCGTTGTTCGGCAGGGTGATGACACCGTCCTTGTTGCCGCCACGGTCGTGGGTCGCCGAGACGGTCGGCGTGTTGTCGGCGCGACCGCCACCGCCGTCGCCGTCTCCCTTGCCGCCGAACAGGGCGTAGCCGATGCCGCCGAGGCCGGCGAGGACCACCACCACGGCGAGTACGACGCCCGCCACCATCAGCCCGTTGCCCTTGCGCTGCGGCGGCCGTTGGGTCGTGTACCCCTCCGTCGGGACATGCCCGTACGGCGGGCCCGACGGGATCGGTACCGCGGCGGCGCCGCGCCGGTAGTTGCCGGTGCCCGGGCCGCTGGTGGGTGCCGCGGTCGGTGGCAGTACCGAGGTGCGGTCCGGCGGGCCG
>JBAUUM010000496.1:0-6489 GCA_049582705.1 Actinocatenispora sp. | reverse complement strand
CCGCGGGTGCCGGCCCGCACCCGCGGCGACGCTGCTACTTGACCGACAACGCGGCCAGGTCGTAGATGCCGGTCCAGTCGCTGACGAACGCGTTCTTGACGTTGCGGCCGTACAGGTGCAGGTCCTTGCTGTGGTACAGCGGCACGTACAGGGCGCGCCTGCCGAGCTCCGCGTCGAGCTTGCCCCACTCGCGGGCGGCCTGGTCCGGGTCGGTGATCTCGTTGATCCGGTCGATCTCCGCGTTGACCTTGGCGTCGTCGAGCATCGCGGTGTTGTAGTTGCCGCCGGAGCGCACGATCTGCCGACCGTCGAAGATCGGGATCATGAACGGGCCACCGGACGGCCAGTCCGCACCCCAGCCGGCGACCGCCAGCTCCGGTTGGTCGCTCGGGTTGTTCAGCTGGGTGTAGAACGAGTTCGAGTCGATCGTGTCCAGCTTGACGGTGACACCGGCCTTCTTCAGCGCGTCCTGCACCGCGGTGGCGACCTCCGGACCGCTCGGGTCACCGGTGGTGTTGCTGTGCGCCAGATGCACCGTGAGGCCGTGCGGGTGGCCGGCCTTGGCCAGCAGCTTCTTCGCCTTGGCCGGGTTGCCGTCGGCGCCCCCGGGGAAGTAGTCGTACTTCTGGTAACCGAGCGCCTTCTGCGCGGGCAGGAAGGTCGTCGCCGGATAGCCGAGCAGGCTGCCGCCGACCGCGTTGATCACCGAGTTGCGGTTGACCGCGTAGCTGAGCGCCTCGCGCACCCGCGGGTCGTCGAACGGCGCCTTCGTCGTGTCGTACGTCAGGTAGAAGGTGTACGGGAAGTTCCCCTTCGCGACCCGGCTCGCGAGTTCCTTGTTGCTGTCGAGCTGGGACAGCTGCGCCGGCCCGAGGTCCGTGTCGGTGGTGACCGCGTTGGCGTCGTCGCCGGAGCTGGCCGCGAGCCGCTGGTTGATCACGTCCGGGTTGAGCCCGGAGGTGACCTCGATGCGGTCCGGGCAGGCCAGCCGCTCCGGGTCCACCGAACGCGACCAGTGCTTGTTGCGCACCAGTACCAGCTTCTTGTTCTTCTCGAACGTCTCGATCCGGTACGGCCCGCTGGACACCGGGTGGTTCTCGTAGTCGACGCCGTCGTCCTTGGGCTGCGGCACCGGCGCGAACTGGGTGGCCGTCGCCAGGTACGGGAAGTCGCCGTGCGGCCGCCGCAGGTGGAACACGATCGTCTTCGCGTCGGGCGTCTCGATCGAGTCGATGCCGTTCTTGTCGTCGTACGGGCCGGGGTAGTCGCTCGCGTCGACGAGCCAGTCCCGCAGGTACGGCGCGCCGCCCGGCAGCTTCGGCGAGAACGACCGCTCGATGCCGTACTTGACGTCCGCGCTGGTGATCGGGCTGCCGTCCTGGTACTTCAGACCGCCACGCAGGTGGTAGGTCCAGGTCTTCGCGTGGTCCGTCGGGGTGCCGGTGTCGGTGGCGAGGTCCGGCGCGACCCGGGCACCCGCGCCGCCGCCGGCCCGGTTACGCGTGGTGAGTGTCCGGAACATCAGCGACGGGATGTTGCCGCCGCCGGAGGTGTACATCCGCGCCGGGTCGAGGTGGGTGATGTCCTTCTGGTTCAGCACCTTGAGCGTGCCGCCCTGGCAGTGCTCCGGGTCGAAGGAGGAGTTGGACGAGGTCGCGCCGTTCTGGCCGCACGCGGCGAGCGTGCCGGCCAGTAGCGCGGCGGCGCCGATCAGCAGGACAGGGGTCTTGGTCACCAGGGGGCTCCTCGAAACGCCGGCGGTGTGCCGGCACGGATCTGGCCGCACGGTCGCGACAGCGACCGTGTGTGGCGAACTCTAGGTCAGCGGACACCGCCCGGGAAAGGGCAGATGCCGCAGAAGACGCCGCTCACGCGGAACGGACGGAACGGAACGGGGGGCGCGGTTGCGGGCTCCCGGCGCCGCGGGACACGCGGCGCGCCGACGGACGGCCCTTCAGCGACAGTGCACGTCGGCGACGCAGTGCTCGTGGATCCCGAGCAGCGTGAGTTCGTAGCCGACCACTACATGACTCCCCATGACAGGAAACGTAGCCGCCGCGTTCGACGAGCGTCAACCTAACGCAGCGTGCATCACAGTGCCCGGCACCTCGGTCGGGCCGGTCGCCCGTACCTGGCAGGGATGCGGCCGTACTGGCAGCCTGGCGGACATGAAGGAGACCGTACGTTCCTGGGCGCTGGACCGCCCGATCAACGCGACCTTCGCGACTCCCCGCGGGCTGACCGGCCGCCTCGCCGGCATGGTGATGCGCCGCAAGGGCAAGCAGGACGAGGTCGTCGACCTGCTGGACGTCCGACCGGGCCAACGGGTCCTGGAGGTCGGGTACGGTCCCGGCGCACTGGTCCGGCAACTGGTGGAGCGCACCGGCGCCGCCTCGGTGCGGGGCGTGGACCCGTCGCCGACGATGCGGAGCATGGCCCGCCGGCACAACTCGGCGGGCATCGCCGCGGGCCGGGTCGAACTGGGGATCGGCACCGCCGAGCGGACCGACTGCCCCGACGCCGCCTTCGACCGCGTCGTGTCGGTGAGCACCGTGGCGGTCTGGCCGGACCTGCGCGCGGGTCTGCGGGAGTGTCACCGGGTGGTGCGCCCGGGCGGCCTCGTGGTCGTCACCTGGCACAGTGCCGACGCACCGTCCCGGGTCGCCCGGTCCCGCGCCATGCCCGACGACAGGCTGGACCTGCTGGAGGACACGATGCGCGACGTGTTCGGCGACGTGACCCGCCATTCGCTCACCTTCAGCGTGGCCTTCGCCGCCCGCCGCGCCCACTGACCCGGACCGTACGGGCGCCGGCCGTCAGGTCGTGACGAAGCCGGTGACCGCGTCGACGAACGCGTCGGCGTGCGGCGGGAAGCTCGGCACCGGCGGCTCGGGGCAGCCGGGCAGCTCCCGCGCCTCCGGCAGCAGGCGCAGCAGCGCGTCGACGGTCCGCCGCCGGTGCACGGGATTGTCCGGTACGGAGGGCACCACGGCGACCGGCATGCGCAGCGAGGCGATCTCGGCATCGGTGACGCCGCGCAGCGTCCCGCCCGCCAGCAACGCGTCGGCGACCTGCGGCGGCACCCCCTGCCCGGTCAGGTCCCGCCGGATCTGGTCGTCGCGTTCCCGGTCACCGGCCGTCGCCGGCCAGGCGAGCACGAGGCGCCCGACCCGGTCGGGGTGACCCAGCGCGAGTCGTACGGCCGCCGAGCAGCCGTTCGACCCGGCCAGTACGGTCACCGGCCCGGTGGGCAGCGAGGGCTCCAGGTGTGCGGCCTCGGCCGCCCAGTCCGGCGGCTCGGGCAACCGGTCCGGGGTGTGGACGGTCAGGCCACGGTCCTGAAGCCGTGCCACGATCCCGGTGCGGCGCCAGAACCGCTCGGCGTCCATGTCCGCCGTGAAGAAGCCCCCGTGCACCAGGAACAGCGTGCTCGTCATGTGCGCCATTCTGACCGCACCGCGCCAGGGTGCCCGCGTGGCGCCACCGCGCCGGGCGCACCCGCGACGGTCAGACCTCGGTGGGGTCCGGGTGCCGACGGCGGCCGAACCGGCGCCACCACGAGGTGCGCGGAGCCGGTGGTGCCGGAGGCGGGTCCGCGGGGGTGACCACGGGGCGGGACGCGACGGACCGCCGGTGCTCGTGCCAGCCGGCCACGACGGACTCGGTGTTCACCGGCCCGACCCGGACCGCGGGGCCGGACGGCGCCCGCATCCAGTCGACGATGCGCCGGTTGAGGGCCGCCACCAGCTCACGCACCGCCTGCTCGGAGGGCAGGCCGCGAACCGTCTCGGGAAGCCGCTCGACCTCCTTGCGCAGCTGCAGCGAGGGGGGCAGCAGCGCCTCACCGGACAGCCCCTCGCGGGCGATGTAGTCCTTGATCCACCACAGGTCGTCGCTGGAGCGGCCCAGGCCCGGCAGCGGCTTGCCGGCGCCGGGAAGGTTGTCGAACTCGCCGCGCTCCTGTGCCAACCGGATCTGCTCGTCGACGACGGACTCGTAGTAGCTCTCCCGACGGCTCACGCGTGCTCCCCTCAGCCCGGGGCGGGAGCGCCGGCGAACGCCCGGATCACCGCCCGGTATCCCTCGGCCCAGTCCGGACCCGCGGGATACGCGTAGAGGATCGGGACATCCGTTCCCCAGGCGACGAGCTGGTCGAGCTTGCTGCGGCACTCCTGCGGTGTACCGACAATGGTAAACGCGTCGAGGAACGCGTCCGGCACCGCCGCCGCTGCCCGGCGGGCGCGCGGGTCGGCGAGGATCTCGTCCACGGTGCCCCGTGTGTCGTGCGGTGGGGCGCAGCGTCGGATCTCCTCCGCCATGTCCTGGTAGCCGATCCCGGCGACGAGCCGCTGGATCCGGGGCTGGTGCAGGTACCAGTCGACCAGGTGCGCGCGCATCGCCCGGCGCGCCGTGTCGGAGTCGTCGTCGACGACCGTCATGACCAGGTTGCCGAGCCGCAGCGCGTCCGGGTCCCGGCCGGCGTCGCGGGCCGCGCCCCGCGCGGTGTCCAGGGTCTGCTGCGTCATGGTCCGGTCGGCGAACTGGACCAGTACCCCGTCGGCGGCGCGGCCGGCGAGCCGCGCGGTCTGCTCACCGCCCGCGGCGAGCCAGACGGGAACCGGCGACGTGGGTGTGACGAGCACCCGGACGCCGGTGAAGCCGTAGAACTCGCCCGCGTAGTCGATGGTGCCGCCGGCCAGGGCCAGCCGCAGCACCTCGATGTACTCGCGGAGCCGTGCCACGGCCCGGTCGGCCGGCTGTCCCCAACGTTGTTGCGGCGCACCGGGTTCCGGCCGTTTCGCCGGCCCCGAGCCGATCCCGATGACGAACCGGCCGGGGGCGAGCCGGTCGACGACGGCCGCGGTCTCGGCGGTGAGCAGCGGGTGCCGGGTGTGGTAGCGGGACACCGTGCTGCCGGTGGTGACGCGGCTGGTCCCGAGGGCGATCGCCTGGTCGAACGCCAGCGAGTCGTACTCGTACTCGATCATCCGCACGCCCTCGAATCCGGCAGCCTCGGCCTCCCGGGCGAGTTGGACGAGCTCCGCGGGGCCGACGCCCACGTCGCCGAGCATCCCGATCGACGGCCTCATTGCTGACTCCTCTCCCGCGCTACAGCGGTGCGCCGCCGGCCGCCCGCGCTCGCCGGGCTCGCCGGTCCAACAGGGCTGGCCGGGCCGACAGGGCTGACCGGTCCAACAGGGCTGACCGGTCCGACAGGGTTAGCTGGTCCGACAGGGCTGGCCGGTCCGACGGGCTCAGGCCAGGTCCCGGCAGTCGGGGCGTCCGCGGGCGATCACCGTGCTGCACGCCCCGTCGAGGACCCGCATCTGGGAGGACCCGCAGTAGCACCGGGTCCAGACCACCGGCCCGCCGAGCGTGCCGTGCCGGGAGAGGACCTGGTACGGCTGGTTGTCCGGCCACCCGCAGTGCGGGCACGACATCGTCATCTCGCGCTCCCTCCCGGTGTCTCCACCGGCAAGCATGGGCGCCCTGAATGCCAATGTCCAGGTTGACTATCTGGACTTCATTGTGAAGCATGGCCTACATGATTGACCTCCGCCGCCTGCACGTCCTGCGGGCCGTCGAGCACTACGGCACCGTCACCGCCGCCGCGGAGGCGCTGCACTTCACGCCCTCGGCCGCCTCCCAGAAGATCCGCCAGCTCGGCCGCGAACTGGGCGTGGACCTGCTGGAACCGCGCGGTCGCCGGGTGCGGCTCACCCCCGCCGCGCGCACCCTGCTGGAACATGCCGACGCCATCCAGGCACGCTGGGAGCAGGCCGAGATCGACCTGCGCGCGGTGCACGACAAGCCGGCCGGCCTGCTGCGCGTGTGCGGCTTCCCGGTCGCCGTGTCCACCCTGCTCGCCCCGATGGCGGCGACGCTGCGCGCCCGCCATCCGGGCCTCACCGTGCAGATCCAGGAAACCGAACAACGCAACAGCTTCGACCTGCTGTTCGAGGGCGAGACCGACCTGGCGATCGTGGAGGCCACCCCGGACAACCCGCCGCTCGGCGACCCACGGTTCGACCAACAGGCGCTGCTCGCCGACGCGTTCGACCTGGTGGTGCCGGCCGACCACCCGTTCGCCCGCCGGGACGGCGTCGCGCTCGCCGACGCGGCCACCGAGGACTGGGTGGTGCCGCTGCCCAGCAGCACGTGCCACACCCACACGATCTCGGCCTGCGGCGCCGCGGGTTTCACCCCGACGATCGCGCACCACGCCCTGGAATGGAACGCGATCGCCACCATCGTCAGTCACCGCCTCGGCATCGCGCTGGTGCCCCGGCTGGCGCACCTGGCGCCGCACCTGCCGATCGCCCGGATACCGCTCAGTGGCTACCCCCGGCCCTGCCGCAAGCTGCTGACCTGCACCCGTGCCGGCGGTCGGGACCATCCGGCCGTCGTGGCGGCGATCCAGGAACTCCGGGACGCCGCGCCCGTCGCCGTCGGCTGACCTGCCGGCACCGCCGTGCCGGCCCGCCGCTC
>JBAUUM010000495.1:0-1964 GCA_049582705.1 Actinocatenispora sp. | reverse complement strand
GCCGCCAGCAGGGCGGATCCGCCGGCCGCGAGCGCGAACGAGCCGCCGGCCGCGCCGAGCAGCCGGCGTCGGCTCCACCTCTTCGTGTCGTCGTGCATGGGGGTCCCTTCCGGTGTGTCAGTCGTGGACCGGTGTGTCAGTCGTGGACCGCTGTGTCAGTCGTGGACCGCGCGGACCGACGGGTTCACCTGGTGGGCCAGGGGCTCGCCGGTGAGGTACCGCACGACCTCGTCGGCGGCGATCGCCGCCGCACGCTGCGCGGTCTGTCGGGTCGCGCCGGCCAGGTGCGGCGAGACCACGAGATTGGGGGTGTGCAGGATCCGCGAGTCGGCCGGGACGGGCTCCTGCGGGAACACGTCCAACGCGGCGGCGGCGAGCTGACCGGACGCCAGCGCGTCGCACAACGCGTCGTAGTCGAGCAGGCCGCCCCGTGCGGTGTTGACGAGGACACCGCCGGGAGGCATGAGGGCGAGTTCCGTCGCGCCGATCATGCCCCGGTTCGCCGCGGTCAGTCGGGCGTGCAGGCTGACCACCCGGCTGCGACGCAGCAGTTCCGGCAACTCGACCAGTTCGGCGTCGAACCCGTCCGCGGCGACCGCGACCGGGTCCACGTACGGGTCGTGCACCAGCACCGCCGCACCGAGGCCGCGCACGGCGCGGGCGACCCGGCGGCCGATCGCGCCGTACCCGACGAGCCCGACCGTGGCGCCCTCCAGCTCCAGGCCGCACTCCTCGTACGCGTACAGGTCGCTGCGCCACTGCCCGGCCACGAGTCCGTTGTGGACGTACGGGATCCGGCGCAGTGCGGCCATCAGCAGCGCCACGCAGTGTTCGGCGGCGGCGACGGCGTTGCGGCCCGGCGCGTTGGCCACCGCGATGCCCCGTTCGGTGGCGGCGTCGACGTTGACGTTGACCGGCCCGCCACGGCAGCACACGATGAGCCGCAACCGGTCCGCTCGGTCCAGTACCCGCCGGGTGAACGGGGCCATCTGGGTGACGGCGACCTGAACGCCCCCGATGGCGTCGCACAGATCGTCCTCGTTGTCGGAGGCCTCGTCCACCTCGGCCACCGGACCGAACGGCTCGTACGGCCACCTGCCCGGCAACCGCACCAGGTCGAGCGGCAGCTCGGTACGCGCCCGCAGCGACCCGGTGAGCAGGTCGTTGCCGACGAAGTGGTCACCGGCCAGCAGGATGCGGGTCATCGGGTCTGGCTCCTCACCGGGCGGGCGTCGTGGTCCCGGTCGGCCGGCCCGGGGCCGACCGGCAGTGGCGTGTTGTACCGCAGGAGGGCCACGCCGTCGCCGCGCCAGTCGAGTTCGGTCAGCGCGACGTTGTCCACGACCGGGAAGAGGCTGCGGTAGCGGCCCAGCGGCACGCCCAGCAGGTCGCAGAGCAGCAGGCGCAGCAGCGTGGAGTGCAGGACGACCAGTACCGGACCGTCGCACCGCGCGGCGATGTCGGCGAGCCCGGCGCGGGCGCGGGTCACCGCCTCGGCGGGCGGCTCCCCGCCGGGCAGCGGGTTGCCACCGGGGTCGGTGAGGAACTCGTCGACCTCGCCGGGGAACAGCTGCCGCATGTCGGCCAGCGTCCGCCCCTCACCGCGGCCGAAGTCGAGTTCCCGTAGCCGGGGATCGACCCGCAGCGGTACGCCCAGCGCCCGCGCGGCCGGTTCGGCGGTCTCCCGGGCCCGCGCCAGGTCCGAGGTCCAGACCTGCTCGAAGTGTTCCCGGTGGGCCCACCGGCCCAGCGCCGCGGCCTGGGCCAGTCCCCGGTCGGTGAGCCCGACGTCGGAGCTGCCGGTGTACCGGTTCTCCGCGTGCCACACGGTCTCGCCGTGCCGGGTGAGGACGATCCGGGTCACTGCTCTGCCCTTTCCCGAGTGTGGTCGGCGAGCGCCGGCGGAAGCCAACCGCGCCGTTCCAGTTCCGTCACCAGCCGCAGGTACGGTCCGATGAAGCGGC
>JBAUUM010000494.1:0-8677 GCA_049582705.1 Actinocatenispora sp. | reverse complement strand
GTGCCGGCCCTGCTCCGGAACGCTCGGCGCCTCCTGCACGCCGGGGGCGCCCGCACGCGCCTCGGTACGTCCCGGCTCCGCGACGGCCTGCCCACCGGCGCGGTCGTTCGGCAGGGCCACCTCGGAGACCGCCGGGCGAGCGCCCGGATGCTGGAACGTGAGGCTCAGCTTCGTCGTACCGGACTCCGCCACCGGGCCGGCCGGGGTGGCCTGCTCCCGCGCCCCGTTGAACTGGGCGGGCGGGGCGCCGTTCGCGCGGGCGTCGACCGGGCCGGCCAGCGGGTCCGTGGCGCCGTGCAGCTGCAGGGACTGGGCGATGTCCGCCAACGACCGCGGTCCGCGCGCGGCGGCGCCCTCGTCCCGTACCGCGAGGTCGGGTGGTGGCGGGTCCGCTGGCAGGTCGGTGATCGGGACCGGGCGGTCGTACTCGCCGAGCGCGATCGGGTCCCGCGGCGGGGTGATGTGCCCGTTGCGCAGGGCGGCCGGCCGCGCCTCCGGCGGGAGCCGGTCGGCGATCGTCTCCAGGTGGTGCAGCCGCTCGTTCGCATCCCACACCCGGTTGATCAGGTGGTCCGCGTCGGAGGCGGCCACCGCGAGCTGCTCCTCCGAGGCGGTACCGAAGTACCGCTGGGTCAGCTCGGTGCGGTCCAGCGACGACACCGCCTCGTGGCCCGCCCGCGCGGCGTCCGCGATCTCCTTCGCCCCGGCACCGGCCGCGGCGTTCGTGGTCCACGCCCCCTGCGCGATGATGTCCTTGCCGTAGGCCGGGTGCGCGCCGACCGCGAGGCTCGCCCCGCTGGCCACCGCCGCACCGCCCGCCTCGCGGGCGAAGTTCGCCAACCGCGCCCGGGCGCTCGGCAGTCCGGTGGGTGAGTGACCGGCCCGGTCGATCTCGGTACCGACCCAGTCCCGCACGCCGCGCGCGATGTCGTCCGCCGGCCGGGTCGGGTCGACCCGCAACGCGTGCGTCACGTCGGAGTCCACCCGGGTGGCGGTGACCGGGGCCTCGCCGGTGCGTCCGGTGCCGACCTCGAACGTGAAGCTCTCCGGGCGCCCGTTCGCGCCGGTGAAGCTGACCCGGTACGTGTCCGCGGCGTCCGCGACCCGGGTGACGGACGCCTCGCCCGGCAGGTCCGAGAAGTCACCGATGCGCCGGTCGATCTCCGGCAGCAGCACCCGGTCCGGGGTGGGCAGCTCCCCGAGGTGCGACCGCAGCTCCGCCACCTGCGCGGCGGTCTCGGCGTTGCCGGCGAGGTCGTCCTCCAGGCCCCGGATCCGGTCCTCGACACCCGACACCGGCGCCCGCTGGTCCGCGAGCCTGTCCCGCAGGATCTCCGGCGACACGTCCTGCAGGTGTGTCTCGGCGAGCGCGCTGTTCAGCGCGATGTCGTGGGCGCGCAGGTCGTGCACCCGGCCGACCCAGCGCGACACCAGGTGTCCGCCCGCGCCCGTGGCGGCCAGCCCGCCCGCCGCCAACGCGTGCGCGGGACTGACCACGGCGACACCCACCGCGGTCGCGAGCCGCACGCCCGCCGGCAGGAAGTCCTCGTACATCCGCCGGCGCAGCGGGATCTGGTGCTCCCGGTCGTACATGATGTTGTCGCCGACGTGCCGCAGCGTCTCCGCGATCCGCGCCGGGTCGGCGTTCTCGTTCGCGATGAACTCGAACCGGCCGCCCCGCACGGTCTTGTCGCCCGGCACCAGTACCCGTCCGTCCGGCACCTCGCCGAACCGGACGTGCAGCCGCACGTTGTACCGCCAGCCCAGGTCGTCGGACCGGTACTCGACCTCGGTCACCCGGCCGTCCGGGGCACGCTTCTCCTCGTGCAGGGTGAAGGTGTCGCCGTGCCGGTCGTTCAGGCTGGTCATGCCGTCGCGTACCGCGTCGACCGCCGCCTCGCGGCTGGGCGGGACGTGCGGTTGGCCGAGGCTCGGCTGCTGACCGCCGTCGAAGCGGTCGAGCAGGTGCTGACCGACCCGTTCGCCGTTGCCGGCCAGGTCGAGCACCTGGTTGGCCAGGTTGCGGCGGCGCTCGTCGGAGAACCGGGTGGAGTGGTCCTGGTCCCACCGCTCACCGCGGTCGGTCAGTTCGGTCGTGTGGTTGTCGAGGATCCGGTTGCTGAGCGGCTCGACCAGGGCACGGGCCGTCGAACCCGCGGCGATCGACGTACCCAGGTCGGGCGCGAGGCCCTCCCCGGCGAGGTACGCGCCCGGCAGCAGCGCCTGCTCGGCCAGGCTCTCGCCGGGCTGGAGGCTCTCGCCGGCCTGCTCGGTCGCCCCACTGGTGCGCTGGTCGAGGCCGTGCTGGCGTTGCGTCACCTCCCCGACGGCGTCCCGGACCGCGCTGCGGAACGAGTCGGGGGCGGCGCGTTCGAGTTCCTTCGGGACCCACAGAGTCGCCCGGTCCCGGCCGGTGAACTCCACCTCGACCCGGTCCGGACGCGACGTGGTGCCGGCCTCCAGGGTCACGATCGCGTCGTCGGCCTTGCCGGACACCCGCAGCCGGTACGTGCCGTCGGCGCGTTCCCGGATGCCGCTCAGGTGGTCGATCGGGTCGGACCTGCGACCGCGGTCGATCGCGGTCATCTCCTGGCGCGCCCGGTTGCGTACCTCGCGGCCCTCGGCCTCGGGCAGCATGCGGTGCGGGGACTGCCGCTCCGGTTCGGACGGCACGGTCCGGTCCACCACGTTGCGGTCGCCGAACGCGTCGTGTGCCAGCTGCCCGGCCCGCTCGAAGCCGGTGTCGATGGTGTTCTGCAGGGCGTCGTCCCGGACGCCGGCCGTGTCGGGCGTGTTGGCGAGTTCCCGGCTGTGCGCCTGGTTCGCCGCGTCCATCGTCGTGTACTGGTGCAGCCGGTTGTTGGTGACCAGGTCCACGCCGGCGGCGGCGATGCCCTTGGTACTCAGCTCCGGCTTGCCGAGCAGCTCGGCCACCTCGAAGCTCACGCCCGCCCCGGTCGCGGTGGGAACCCGGCGCAGCAGCCGGTCCACGAACGACGCCGGTCGCAACTCGGGACGGCCGGCCTGCTCGGCGATCTGACCGTCGACCATGTCACGCAGCTCGCCGCTGAACCGGTACCGCGCGCCGTAGCCGTTCATCCCGTCCGCCGACAGGCCCTCGGTGTCGAAGCGGGTCCGGTCCACGGTCAGGATGAAGTGCCGGTCGTTCTTGCTGCCGGAGAACTCGGCGAGCCGGCCGTCCGACACCTCGCCGGACCGTACCTCGATGCTGAACGGGGCGAGGTCGGCGCGCGACCAGCCCTCCGGCTCGACCATGAAGTGGTCCTGCCCTCGGCCGGGGAGCGGTTCGATCTTCGCGTGCACGCTGGTCCGCAGCAGGAAGTGCCGGGTGCCGGCGCTGACCGGGTCGGCGTCCCGGAACCACGGCCGCTGCTCGTCCAGGGCCTGCCGGGCCGGCTCGGACAGCCGGGTCTTCAGCAGGTCGGTCCGCGCGTCGGACCCCGGTATGCCCTCGCGGAGGCCGTGCTCCTCGATGAACTGGCCCAGCTCCCGCTCCAGCGCCGGGCGGTCGGCCGCCGGTGCCTCGCCGTGCAGCCGGGCCAGCGCGTCGAACTCGCCGGCGTGCGCCAGATCGGTGCCGCTCAACCGCTGGTTGCGGCCGGGCGCCGGGTCGTGGATCAGGGCGTCCTCGCGCCCCAGCCGACCGCCGTGCAGCCCGACGAACCGGCCCAGCCGGCTGCCCTCGGTCGCCCGCACCTCGCCGTCGAGATGGCCGAGCGCGCGGGTGGTCAGCCGGTCCAGCCCCGCCCGGTCGAGCCCGTCGACCGCGTCCCGGGAGAACTCGATGTGGTGCGCGCGGTCCTCGCCGAGGGTGACCCGGAACGGTTCCGCGCCGGGCCGGTCGGTGATGTCGAGTTCCACCCGGTACGGGCTGCCCCGGTCCGGCGTGACCTCGATCCGGTGGTTGTCCGGCGTGTGGTGCGCGTCGAGCAGGTCCGCGGCACGACCCGCGGCGTCCTGGAGGCGCTGCTCACCGTGCGGGTCCGGCGCGCCGGACGACTCGGGCAGCCGGTCCGCGACGTCCCGCAGGTCCAGGCCGTCCAGGGCGGTCGGCCGGGTCGTGATGGCCGGCTCGCCGTCCGGGCCGAACTCGACCTCCACCCGGTGGTACTCGACGGTGAGGTCGCCGCGCCGCAGCGCCCGGTGCAGCTCGTCGAGGAGCGCGGGGTTGTCCCGCAACGCCTCGTGCAGCCGTGGGCTCGTCTCGATCACGTCCCGGACGTGGTCCGGGGTACCGCGCTCGGTGCGGGTGCCGTCCTGCAGCAGGTGGCCGCCGCCCCTCGGGTCGACCGTCTCCAGCACCACCAGGCGGTGGTTCGCGCTGTCGAAACCGGCGACCGCGAACTCGCCCTTGCGCCGACCCGAGTCCCGCGCCCCGGCGAGTACCTCGTCGTCCGTGATGCCGAACCGGTCGGCCAGCACGTGCCGCGCCGCCTCCCGCGGGACCTCCGCGCCGGCCTGCCGTACCGCGCTCTGCAGGGCGCGTTCCTGCCGGGCCGCGTCGGCCAGCTCGTTGACCCGGGCCAGCTTCGCCGGGTCACCGGCCTGGTCGAGCCGGAGCTGGTCGATCGTCGTGTCGGTGATCCGCCCCTGCTCGGGCAGGCCCAGCTCGTCCTTCAGCGGGTCGAGCGTGCTGCGCCGGAAGTCGTCCCGCGCCGTCACCGCGTCCTCGTGGCTCTGGTGCGCGTCGCGTACGCCGTCCGTCGGCTGGTGCGACGTGTGCGGCTCCGGCGCGCCCTCCACCGCGTGCTGCGACACCGGCCGGCTCCGGTCCGCGAGCGGGTCGGTGACCGGCTGGTGGGTCTGCTCGGAACGCAGCTGGAAGCCGTTCTCGGTGCGGTACGTGCCGGCCTGGTCGCCGTCGTGGTGCAGCCGGTTGTCCGGCTCGCTGCGGTACGTGCTCCGCCGGTCGCCGACGTCGTGCAGCCGCCCGTCGTCGCTCCGGTACTGGTCCAGACGGTCGGTGGGGCCGCGGATCTGACCGTCCGGGCTGCGGTGCGTCGCCACGTGCGGCTCGCCCCGGCTGGGGAAGGTGTCGATCTCCCGACCGCTCGGGCCGAACGTCCGCCACTGGCCGTCCGACGGCACGGAGGGGCGGTACGGGTCGTCCGCGCGGGGACTGGACACCACCTCGGTGCCGTCCGGGTACACCCAGACCTTGTCGGTGGCACCGGTGGCGTTGACCCCGAGCTTGTCGGCGAGCACCGCGGCGGTCGACTCCGGTCCGTCACCCGAGTAGCAGGAGACCACCCGGATCTCCTTGCCGTCGAGGCTCAGGCGACCGTCGGCGACCAGGTCGGCCACGCCAGCGGCGAAGTCCTCCCGGCTCATCCGCGAGTCGCCGACCACGACCGTGCCGTCGCTCAGGCCGTGCAGGGCAAGCTTCACCACGTCCTGCTCCGCGCCGAGGCGGTCGAGCCGACCGCCCACCTCGGGGTCGCCGGTGAAGTCGAAACCGGTGGTCGTCTCCCGGGCGTTGAGGCCCACCGCCCGGACCGCCTCCGCGCCCTGCTTCAGCGGCAGCTCGGCGAGCGCGGTGTCCGGATCCGGGTGCGTGCCCAGCGAATGCGGGTCACCCGCCACCGGCCCGTGGCCCTCGGCATCGGGCAGCGTCACCCGGTCGGCGCCGTCCGGGGTCCGTACCCGGTCCTGGGCCTGGGTCACCCGGTCGGCGAGATCCTGCTGGCGGGCCGGATCGGCCCCGTCGGTGCGGGCCCGCTGGCTGTCCCGGACCGCGTCCGCGAGTTCGCGGCTCTCCGGCGTGTGGACCCGGACGTCGAAGTGCTGGCCGGTGCCCGGATCACGCCACCGGCTGGTCAGGCCCGAACCGTCGTCCCACCGGTTCTCCAGCCGGACCGGCTCGTTGCCGCGCGCCGCGAGGCCGTCCAGGATCCGCTGCGCGCCGTCGGCGTACCGGTCGGCGGGCAGCTCCACCGAATAGTGCAGCACGCTTCCCGGCTCGTCGGCCAGGCTCGCGCCCGACTCGTCCGCCGCGCGGCGCCGCGCGTCCTCGACGCTCTCCACGGGGCCGCGACCGTCGTCGACCAGGACGCCGCCGCTGTCCTCAGCCGCCGCGCTGACCGCCTCGGTGACCTGCGGCGCGTTGCGCGCGGCCTCCTCGACGGCGTGTTCGGCCCCGGCGCGCTGCACGGGCTCCTGCCCCTCGGCCGGGGCGCCCGCGTGTTCCGGCGTGCGGGCACCGGTCTCTGCCGGGGCGCCGGCCTGCTCCGGTGTGCGGGCACCGGTCTCTGCCGGCGGCGTACCGCCCGGACGCTCCGGCACGGCGGGCTGCCCGGCCGGGCCCGGGTCCTCGCCGAAGCCGCGCTCCCCGGCGGCCCGGTCCACCACGGTGATCTGCGGGTCCGGCAACCGGTTGCCGGCGTCGTCGTACCGGGGCTCCGGCCGCATCGTCTCCAGAGCGGTGCGGACGTCGTCGTGCACGCCGTTCCAGAAGTGCCACTCCAGCCGCGGCGGCGTACCGTCCTGCGCCCGGTACCCCCCGTGCGAGGCGATCTCCAGCTGGTTCTCCGCCTCGGCCCGGAGCCCGCCCCCGCTCTCGGGGTCGCCGTTCCACTTTTCCGAACTCGTGTCCCAGGCGCCGTCCTGGAAGTCCTTGGAGTCCTTCCACACCGTCCCGTCGTGCGTGACCACGTCCATCTCGGATTCGCGGCCTGGCGCCTCGAGCGGCATGTTGAGGTCGTTGACCGCACTTGAGCCGCGCGCGAGTTCGATCTCGCGCATCACGTGGTTGGCGCTGTTGCGGATGCTGTTCAGTGCGGTCCGGTCGATACCACCGTTCTCCACGGCCCGGTCGATCCGCCGAGCGATGCCGTCCCGGAGCCCGTCGAGGTTCTTACGCGCTTCCCGGAATCCCTCGGTCGATTCCGTCGTCGCGCTCTCGTCACGTCCGGCGGGGTCGAGCATGTCCAGGTCCCGACGACCCGAATCGATGGTGGTCCGTACCTCGTCGACAACGCGGGCGTCGGCAGCGTTCGCGTCGTCCTGCCGCCACACGTGCTCGTTGTCCCAGGACTTCAGGCCGCTTCTGCGGTAGAACTCCTCGGCGTCCCGCTCGGTACGGTCGTGGAGTTTCTGCGGATCCGGCCCGGATCCGTTGTCACCGATCGCCTTGTCGAAGGACCGCCGGGAGGACTCGGCGGCCTTCTCCCGCGCCTGAGTTTCGGTGAGGTGTCCATTGGCCCTTTCAAAGGCGTTCTTCACCGACCGTTCGAAGCTTTCGCGCACCTCGGCCTTGGCGTGGAGCTTCGCCTCGTCGCTCAGGCCGGACTGGTCGATCTTGTCGAAGACGTCGGTCAGGTTCTCCCGCACCACGGGGAGGTCGTCGTCCAGACCGCGCATCGGGTCCGGAACGTCGGGACGCTCGCCCTGCGTACTCTCCGGGTGCTCACCGGTGCCGTCGGTCTGCCCCGTCTCCGTGGTCTCGTCCGATGTGGCCTCGTCCGACGGTGTCGCGGTGTCGTCCGTGGGCTGCGTGTCGTCCGTGGACCGCGCCGGATCGTTCCGGTCGGTGCCGTCCCCGCCCGGCTCCTCCAGTCGTCCGCCGCTCTGCCGGCCGCCGGTGGTGGTGTTGGTCGTCCCGCCGTCCTCCGCGCGGGTTGCCGTGCCGGCGGTCCCTGCCGTGTCGGCGGTCCCTGCCGTGTCGGCGGATTCGGTGGTGCGGCCCGGGTCTAGCTCTGGACTCCGCCCCCGCCCGGCCAGCTCTGTTCGTCCCGCATCCGTGCGAGTATCCGTCTCACGACCGCCAGTGACGCGTGGTCCTCCCGACCGTCGGCCACCCTGAACGTCCGATCGGCCTTGTGGATCGTGAGCTGCCGGGTCATCTCCGGGAAGCCGAAGGTGTACTCCACCTCCTGCTCGGTCTCCGCCACCTTCCGGAACCGTTGCATCACTGCCATCTGACCGCCCCCACGTGTCAAGATCCTCGCCGGTACGACCCGGAACCTGGCGCTCCCAGTTGAACCGCTCGTTCGCGTGCTGGTGCGCCTCGGCGTACGTGGCGCCCGGGTGGTCACGCAGGTAGTTCGACTCCCGCACCTCGTGCTGGAGCAGGACAAGGTCCTCCGGCAGCGGTTCGCCCCGTCCGAGCCGGATCCAGGCCTCCGCCATGTCCGGGGACGGGTCGAACCTACCGGGCACCGTGCCCGACACGTCGCCGTTCTCGTCGTACTCGTTGAGCAGGTGCTCATCGTGGAAGAGATGCCGCTTGACCTGCTCGATCTCCTCCCGGTCGAACCCGACGGAGCCGTCGTCGCGCGGTACGTCCGCGAGGTGGCGGGCCATCTCGTCGATGTCGCTGTCGTCGGACCGGAAGCGGTCGTACGCCTTCTCGGCCCAGCGGTCCTGCACCTCGATGTCGGGGTTGCGGGGCCGCAGCGCGGCACCGGTCTGCTCCGGATCCTGGCGGCCGTCCTCGGTACGCGGGTCGGCGGTCTCGTGCTCGGACGTCGTCTCGTGCTCGGACGTCGTCTCGTGCTCGGACGTCGTCTCGTGCTCGGACGTCGTCTCGTGCTCGGACGTCGTCTCGTGCTCCGGCGGCCGGTCGGCGGGTGCCTGCCGCTCGCCCGCCGCGGGACGGTCCTGCGTGCCGGCCGGACCGGTCTCCTCGGCCGCCGGACGGTCGACGGGGGCGGTGGGC
>JBAUUM010000493.1:0-5310 GCA_049582705.1 Actinocatenispora sp. | reverse complement strand
CCCCCGGCCCGCAGCCCGCCGCCCGCACCCCGCAGCCCGCAGCCCGCGCGTTTTGGCATTTTCCCCTTTTCTACACTTTGTGCCTTTCTCCGAAAGGTACAAAGCGGGAAAATGCCCACCTGACCGTGCGTGTTTTGTGCATTTTCCCGTTTTCTACGTTTCCAATAGTCGGGCATAACGTAGAAAACGGGAAAATGCACTCCGGGTCTGCGGGTTGGGCGTGCGGGTGGGCGTGTCATGCGCTGCGGGAGTGCGGGAGTGTGGGTGCGCGGGCGTGCGGGGGATTCGGAACGTCAGGGGCTAGGCACGGAACGTTCGCGGCGGGATGATGAGGAAACAGCCGTCCTGGCAGCGTTACCGCCCCAACGCCCGATTAGGCCGGAGGAATCCCGTGTCCAAGATTCTGCGCTCAGCCCGCGTGCGACGCCTCGGCATTCTGTTCGCAGCCGTACTCGCCGCCGTTCTCCTGATGCCGGCGGCGGCATTCGCCGACGGTGGTGATGTCCGCACGATGCCGCTGTACGGCGGCATGTTCATTCAGAGCGGCTCCACCACGTGTGTCAGCGCGTTCAACGTGAAGGCCGGCACGTCGTACTACGTACTCACCTCGGGTGGGTGCACCAGCATCGGCGGCGAGTGGACCGTGCACGGCGTGGATCTCGGCCCGACGGCCGCGTCCAGCTTCCCCGGCAACGACTACGGCCTCATCCAGGTCGCCAACCCGGTGTGGCAGCCGCAGCCCGCCGTACTGTCCGCCCAGGGCTCACTGCCGATCCTCGGGTACGGCTCGCCGCCGGTCGGCGCGGAGGTCTGCACGACGAACGAGACCAGCCCGGTGTACTGCGACGGCACGATCCAGGCGGTCAACGTGACGGTGTCGCTGCCGGGCGGCGTCATCACGGGCCTGGTCCAGGTGGGCTTCGCGGGGTGCGTCGACACGGGTGCCGGGGCGCCGGTGTTCAGCGGCAAGACGGCGGTCGGCATCGCGGTCGCCGCGTCCGGTAACTGTTCCGGCGGCGGCACCCTGTACTACCAGCCGATCGGCGAGGTCATGGCCGCGTACGGCCTCAGCCTCGTCTGACCGGCACCCGACCGCCGCCCGACCGCTGGAGCAGGCGGCGGCCTGGCGACCGCCATCGTCACCGGCGTGCTCGCGGAGACCGGCTGACCGACCGTCCTGGTCCGCGCTCTCACAAACCCAGTCGAGTGGCGGGTGCGGCTACAGGCCGCCGGGGTGGTCCGACAGCCAGTCCCGGTGGGCGTCGCGCAGGCCGTCGCGGCGGGCCGTGGTCGGCAGCAGTACGTCGACGCCCCCGTCGTACGGCGCGTAGAGCCAGGACAGTCCGGGCGGCGCGATGATCACGTCGCTGATCCCGTCGTCGGCGGCCTCACGCAGTACCGCGTCGAGGCAGCCGGGCCGCCACTCGACCCGGTTCACGTAGAGGTGCGCGAAGGTGAGGACCGGATCAAGGTCCGGCCAGGACAGGGTCGACCAGCACTCCGCCCGCGGCAGCAACTCCAGGAGGACCGGTGTCCGCTGTCGTGGCTGCGGCGTGCACTCCACCTCCAGCGTGATCACCTGGAGTTCCGCGGCATCCCCGGCCAGCTCGGTCAGTACGGTGTTGTGCCGGTGCAGGATCGTCGCGTACTCGGCGTCGGTGTCGGCGTAGCGCTTCGCGTCGGGCAGGCTGTGGAACCGCACCCAGCGCTCGTTCAGCTCCCGCAGCCGGTGACTGACGGGTGGGACCTGCGGCCACGTGGACAGCCAGCGTTCCTGCAGCGGGTGCGGTGACGGCCATGCGTGCACGGTGTCCTCCGGCACGGCCTGCCGTCCCGAGGCGACGACGCTGCGCAGCGCGGCGACGTACGGGTCGTCGGTCGGGGTGTCCGGATCGGGGTCGAACACGGCCATCAGCGTGACGCCGTCCAGGTGCCAGCCCCGGAGGTCCCGCCAGACCGCCAGGTGCGGCTGCGGCACCCGGCGGCACGCCTCGGCGGGGGACAGCAGCTCGATCGCCCGGCCCAGCTGGGCCTGGTCGAACCGTACGGTGCCCGCGAGCTGGCCCTGCCATCCGGTCACCGTGGCGAGTACTGCGGCGGCCAGGAGATTCTCACCCTCGTCGACCCGGACGAACCGGATCTCCTCCTCGTCGTCCGGGCACGCGCCGGTGGGGCCGGGCGCGGATGCCACGGACACCAGACCGACACCGTGCAGGGCCGGCCGCCGCCAGTGCAGGTCATGCTCGAAGTCCGCCAGCGCGGCGTCGATCGCCTGCGGGGTCGTCCATCCGGTCTCCAACGATCACTCCGCCGATCTGGAGTTCTTGCGCTGGTTGGCATTGAAGCGCGCCTTCTTCTGACGGTTCCCGCACGTGTTCATGTCACACCATTTGCGGGTGCGACTCTGGCTGGTGTCGAAGAAGGTGGCCTGGCAGGTTGGCGATGCGCACAGGGCCAACCTTCCGTCCCGTTCGCCCGCGATGATGCTGATCGCGTCGGCGGCGATCACGCTGAGCGCGTCTTCCACACGGGAATCCGAGCCGAGTAGCCATCGCCGCTCGCCCTCGGGCGTCAGGACGGCCGCGGCCCGGCCGTCGGCGCTGCGGTGGTTGATGACCTGGACGGCGGGCGCGGGGAGCGCGTCCTGGATCGCGGCCGCTGTCGCGGCGGCGTGGATCGACTCCCTCAGTTCCCGAGCGAGGCCGAGCTGGGCGGTGGTGCAGGACGCGACGGCGAGGCCGTTCACCGCCAGCCAGTCGACGAGTCGTTGCGGCGTGGGGATGCGCTCCACGGCGTTGCCCTGACGCTCCGACAGAGTCCCGGTGAAGCTCGTCGCCAGCACGCTGCCGAGGCGGAAGTCGGGGAACCCGGTACGCATGGAACCACCTTAGCCGGTTGCACGCTGATGTGAAGGCGTGGTAGAACCGGCGTAGACGGTTCGCAACAGGTCATAGCCGGTTCCACGATGGCCAGGAGGTCTCATGCCCCGTCCAACCAGCGACGTGCAAGCCTTTGACGCCCACGCACCTGACGCCGACCTCGACGAGCTGCGCGCGCGACTGGCCGCGGCGCGGCTGCCGGAGGCCGAGACGGTCCAGCGCGCCTCGCCCGGCCCTCGCCGATGGGAACAGGGCGTTCCTCTCGCCGACCTCGTCGACGTCGTGAAATACTGGCGCACCGGGTACGACTGGCGGTCGTTCGAAGAGCGTCTCAATGGGATCGGCCAGTTCCGCACGACCATTGACGACCTGGGAATCCACTTCCTGCACCGCCGATCCGCGCGCGCGGACGCCACGCCTCTGCTCCTGACGCACGGCTGGCCGGACAGCATTGCCCGGTTCATCGACGTGGTGGACGAGCTGGCGGATCCGAACGACGCCGACGCGCCGGCGTTCCACGTCGTGGTCCCGTCGCTGCCAGGCTTCGGCTACAGCGACAGGCCCGCCACCACCGGGTGGGGAACCGAAAAGATCGCGGCCGCCTGGGTGGAACTGATGGGAAGGCTCGGCTACGACAGGTTCGCAGCCCACGGCGGCGACTGGGGCGGCAACATCACCACGGTCCTCGGCGGACGATTCCCCGCGCACGTTCTCGGTATCCACACCACGTTCGCCGAGGGGCCGCCCGGGTTGTCCACCGACGGGCTGACGGCGGTCGAGCGCACATGGGCCGAGGAGACCCGCGATTTCTGGCGCCACCGCGCGGCGTACGCGAAGCAGCAGGCGACCCGACCGCAGACCATCGGCTACTCGCTCGTCGACTCACCGGTCGGGCTTCTCGCCTGGATCCTCGACAAGTTCGCCGAGTGGTCGGACACCGCGGACAGCCCGTTCGAGACGATCTCCAGAGACCGGATTCTCGACGACGTCACCCTGTACTGGCTGACGCGGACCGGCGCGTCGGCGGCCCGCATCTACTACGAAAGCCACAACTCGCTGGACCCCGAACTTCGGGTCGACGTCCCGTCGGCACTCACGATGTATCCCCGCGACGTCGAGAAGTGCCCGCGCCCCTGGGCGCAGGAACGGTACCGACAGATCGTCCGATGGAGGGAGCCCGAAAACGGGGGACACTTTGCGGCGCTGGAGGTTCCCGGGTATTTCGTCAAAGATCTGCAAGAGGGCCTCGCGGCGGTGCTGGCCGCACGTTGACGAGCGCCGGCCTGTCCGCGATCGAGGCAACGGCGAAAGGGAGGGCGGTGTTCCGTGACGGTTCACCGGAGCGATGAGCGGATCGAGCGCTTCGTCGCTCACGGGTGTTCCGCCGCGGCGCCACTCGAACGTGCACACTGACGGTTTGCCTTTCGACCGAAGGACTGAGCCGTGCCTGACCGACCGGAGATCGTCTGCATCTGCGGCTCCACCCGGTTCGTGGACGAGATGCGTGCGGCGAACCGTGATCTGACCTTCGCAGGTGTCATCGTCGTCGCGCCGGGCGAAGCAGACGAGTTGATCACCGACGAGCAGAAGACCGCGCTGGACGCTCTCCACCTGTGCAAGATCGATCTGGCCGACCGGGTTCTGGTCGTCAACCCCGGCGGGTATGTCGGCGAGTCCACGAGCAGGGAGATCGCATATGCCCACGCCACCGGCAAGCCGATCTCGTTCACCGATCCCGTCTGACCAGTGACGCGCGGGCAACGAGTCCCGGTCAGCCTCGGAGCGTGTTGCGAGGGTCTCGGCACTGCCACTGCCACCGCCACTGCGCGCCGGGCGACCGTGCCGGTCAGCGGTCCGGCGACTCCTGGTGGTGCGGCAGCGGGTCGCGTGTGGTCGTGTCGACCTTCGTGTAGAGAACCTCGCGGGCCTGTTCCGCGGCGCGGGTGATGCTCTCGCCGACGAAGTCGACGAAGCGCGCGATGTTCTCCAGGCGGTTGCCGGCCGGGGTGTCGGGGCCGAGGATGCCGACGCCCTGCCGCGCGGTCTCGGCGAGCTGCGCGTTGGACCGGGCGGTGGCGATCATCGACTGGTACCAGACGTCGTCGTCGACGAGGTATCGCTCGCGGCGGCGTCCGTCGCGTTCCCGGCGGATGAGGCCCTGGCTCTCCAGGAACGTGACCGCCTTGGAGATGGACGCCGGGCTGACCTGGAGGTGCTGGACGAGTTCGGACGCGGTGAGGCTGCCCGCGTCGGCGGTGTAGAGGCAGGTCAGTACCCGGGACGTCATCTTGGGCAGGCCGGACTGCATGAGCAGGGTGGTGAACGCCTCCTCGTACTCGCGGACGGCCCCGGCGTCGCGTCCGTGGTCCTGCGGGGACGGCTGCGCCCCGCGGGGTACGGCCTGCCGGCGCCGGTGGGCGCGGCGTTAGGC
>JBAUUM010000492.1:0-3361 GCA_049582705.1 Actinocatenispora sp. | reverse complement strand
GGAGCGCAGTCACCGTGCGCGGGCCGCACACCACCGCGCTCCCCGGCGCTGTTCCCGCGCCACGGGCGTCACGTCCCACCGGCCTCGTCGCGCCGGCCTGGATCACGCCGGTCTGTGTCACGCCGGTCTCGTCACGTCGGCCTCGTCACGTCGGTCTCGTCGTACTGTGCGGCGGTGCTCCGACCAGGTCGGAACACCGCCGCACGACACACCGCACTTCTGCCCCGCCCCCGGGGCGTCCGGTCAGCGGGCCCGACGACCCCGCCGACGCGGCGGAGCGATCAGGTTCGCCACCGTGGCCAGCGTCGGCGAGACGATCCGGTAGTAGGCCCACACCCCACGCTTCTCCCGTTCCAGCAAGCCGGCGTCGGTGAGAACACGGAGGTGGTGGCTGACGGTGGGCTGGCTCAGCCCGAGCGGCCCGATCAGATCGCAGACGCACGCCTCACTGCGAGGCGCCGACTGGATCAGACTCAGCACCCGCAGTCGCGCCGGATCGGCCAGTGCTTTCAGCAGACCGGCAAGCCGGTCGGCCTCGGCGGCGGCGAGCGGCTCACCGCTGAGTGGCGAGCGGGTCGTCTGTTCGTTGGTCGTGAGCACAACGGTCACGTGCTCTCATCCCCCCTGCACACATTCAGCATCTTGAATATTCGCCGGTACCTATTAGCGTTAACGTCGCCGGCTGCGGTAGGTAACGGCCGGATTGAGGATCGACTGAAGAATTCGTCCGGAGCCGGCGCCGACCCGTCGGCCGGAGCCGCGCGGGGACACGGCCTAGGCTTGCTGCCGTGGCCGACACGGACGCAACACTTCCGCAGCTCAGCAACGGAACGACCAGCATCGACGCGGAGATACGTCAGCCGCCGGCGCTGATCGCGGGGGACCGGATCGTGTTGATCTCGCCGTCCGGACCGGTGTGGCCGCAGCAGACCCAGCGCGCCATCGCCCTGCTGGAGAGTTGGCAACTGTCTGTCGCCGTCGGTCGCCATGCGTACAGTCGGCACGGGTTTCTCGCCGGCACCGACACCGACCGTCTCGGCGATCTGCACGACGCGTTGCGTGACCCTTCGGTACGTGCCGTGCTGTGCACGCGAGGTGGCTATGGCGCGCAACGCATCGTGGACGGCATCGACGCGTCCGCGGTACGCGGCGACCCGAAGATCGTGCTCGGCTTCAGCGACATCACCGCACTGCACCTGGCCCTGTGGCGCAGTGCCCGGCTGGCCACCCTGCACGGACCCGCGTTCACCCTGGCCGCCGAGCCGGACCCGCTGACCGTCGCCGCACTGCGCGACGCACTGTTCTCGTCGGCGCCGGTGGTCGTCCGCAGTCGCGCGGACGAACCGACCCGCGAGGTCACCACCGCGGGCCGGGCCAGCGGACGGCTGCTCGGCGGCAACCTGGCGATGCTGGCCGCCACGACCGGCACCCTCGACGCGCCCGACACCAGCGGCGCGATCCTGTTGATCGAGGACATCGCCGAGCCACCGTACAAGGTGGACCGGATGCTGACCCACCTGTCCCGGGCCGGGCTGCTGACCGGCGTCGCCGGCGTCGCGGTCGGCCAGTTCACCGACTGCGTCGGCGAGCGGCCCTCGGTGCTCGACGTACTGGCGGAACGGCTGCACCCGCTGGGGGTTCCGGTACTGGGCGGACTACCGCTCGGACACGGCACGATCCGGCAGACCGTACCGCTGGGCACCCGCGCCACGCTGGACGCCGACGCCGGCACCCTCACGGTGGCCGCCGCCGTACTGCCCCGTCACTGAGCCACCACCGGGCGGTCACCGGGCCGTACGCCACGCGCGCCGCGGGTCGGTGCCGGCCCTCAACTGTGCAGCGACACGCCGACTCAGTCGGCGTGTCGCTGCACAGAAGGGGGTAGCTCCGGCCGAGTCGTGACCGTCCGGCGGCGAGGGTTCGGAGGGGTCAGTCCAGACCGAGATCGGCCATGCTGAACGCGGCCCGGTACTCGTACCCGGCGGCCCGGACCGGGTCGGCGGCACCCCGGTCGACGACCACGGCGACCCCGGCGATCCGCGCGCCGGCCTCGGTCAGCGCCTCGGTGGCCGTCAGTACGCTGGCGCCGGTGGTGGAGGTGTCCTCGACGGCGAGCACGCGCCGGCCCGCCACGTCCGGCCCCTCGATCCGGCGTTGCAGGCCGTGCGCCTTGCCCGCCTTACGCACCACGAACGCGTCGAGCCCGTGCTGCCGGGCGGCGCCCGCGTGCAGCATCGCCGTGGCGATCGGATCGGCACCGAGCGTGAGCCCGCCGACCGTGTCGTAGTCCCAGTCCGCGGTCAGGTCGAGCATGACGCGGCCGACCAGCGGCGCCGCCGCGTGATGCAGCGTGATGCGCCGCAGGTCGATGTAGAAGTCGGCCTCCTGGCCACTGGACAGCACCACGTGCTGCCGTACCACGGCCAGGTCCCTGATCAGCTGGAGAAGGTTCGCTCGGTCCGACACGGGCCCAGCCTAGTGGCCGGCACGGGCGGTCCGGGAGAGCCCGGCCGGTCAGCCGGTGGACCGGCGGCGGCCCACGTTCGGTACCCGGTGCAGTACGGCGCGGGGCAGGTGGCTCAGCGCCGCGGTGGCCGCCTTGTACCGGGCCGACGGGATGCTCACCAGCTTGCCCCGGCGCAGGTCACGCAGGCTCGCCGCGACCACCTCGTCGGCGTTGAGCCAGGCGAACGACGGCAGGTGCGTCATGTCCGCGCCGATGCTGTCGTGGAACTCGGTGTGCGTGTACCCCGGACACACCGCCATCACCTTGACCCCGTGCCGCCGCACCGACTGGCCGACCGACTCGCTGAACGCCGTCACCCACGCCTTGCTGGCCGGGTAGGTGGAGCCGGGCGTCACCCCGGCGGCGAAGCCGGCCACCGAGGAGACGTTCACGACGGCGCCGCTGCCGCGGGCCACCATCGGACCCACCGCGGCGTGGGTGAGGCGCAGTACGGCCCGCACGTTGAGCCGCAGGAGGCGCTCCTCGTCGTCCGCGGTGTTGCGGGTGAAGGTCCGGTGCAGCGAGATGCCGGCGTTGTTCACCAGCATGTCGACCGGCCGTTCCGGCTCGGCGAGCCGGGCCTCGACGGTGTCGCAGCCTTCCACAGTGGACAGATCGGCGACGATCGTCTCGGCGTGCACCGTCCAGCGGTCCGCCAGCTCGGCGGCCGTGTCGGCCAGCCGGCCCTCGGTCCGCGCGACCAGGATCAGGTCGTACCGGGCCAGCGCCAGCCGGCGGGCGTACGCCGCGCCGATCCCAGCCGTCGCCCCGGTGACGAGTGCCGTGGGCATGCCTCCCCCTCCCGCGGGCCGACGGCGGCCCTGCCGATCAGTATCCCGGATGACCGCCGGACTG
>JBAUUM010000491.1:0-5139 GCA_049582705.1 Actinocatenispora sp. | reverse complement strand
GGTCTGACCTGGCGACACCGCGCCGACGCGACGCCGCGGCCGGCGCGTGGACCGCGGAGAACGCGGCCCGGCGGCATGCCAGGGCTCAGAGCGCGCCGGCGGCCTGGGCCGCGTACACGGTCGGATGGACGGGACGGAAGCCGAGTACCCGCCGGATCCTGGTGGTGTCGACGATGGTCTCCCACGGATCGTCCACGGTGCGCCCGGCGGCGTCCGCGGCGACGTCCTCCCCGTTGAGCCGCAACAACTCCAGCGCGGTGACGGGGGCGTCGTCGGCCACGTTGAACACGCCGCCGTCGATGCCCTCGGCGCCGAGCAGCCGCAGCAGGGCCTGGGCGACGTCGGCGTGGTGCACCATCTGCAGTCGCTGGTGCGGTGCCCAGTCCCGGGCCCACATCAGCGACTCGCGCAGGTGCGGATCACCGTCGCCGTACACGAAGGCCAGGCGCGCGATCCGCAGCGGCAACCCGTCGTCGGCGTGCAGCGCGAGCAGTGCCCGGTCGGCGGCGGCCTTGCTCGCCGGGTACGCCCAGCCTCCCGACCCGGGCTCGTCCGTCTCCTCCGCCGGACGGCCGAGCCCGCCACCGTAGACCAGGGTCGTGCTGACGTGCACGAACCGCGGGACACCCGCCGCCAGCGCGCACCGGGCGAGCCGGACGGTCGCGTCGTGGTTGACGGCGGCCACCTCGTCCTCGGGTACCCCGCCCCGGAACGTCGCGGCGAGGTGCACGACGGCCTCGACGCCCTTCAACGCGGCGTCGAGACTGCCGCCGTCGCGCAGGTCGCCCGGTACGGTCTCGGCACCGAGCGCGCGCAGCGGCTCCGCCCGCGCCTCGTCCCGGATCAGCGCGCGGACCGGGACGGACTGTCGGAGCAGCCGTGGCACGAGGCGGCTGCCCACCCGGCCGGTGGCTCCGGTCACCAGGACTGTCATGTCGGACCTCCGTTGTCGTCGGTACGGTCCGAGCCTACGACAGATCCTTGGATATCTCCAACCTTATTATTCATCCAAGGATCGTCGCCGGTCGGCCCCCGTACCATGACCGCCATGCAGCAGCGCGACACCGGGCAGGACGGTCAGCCCGTCGCCGAACTCTGGCGGGACCTGTACGACGCCGTCCTCGCCGAGCACGAGCGGCGACTGGAGTCGGTCGCCGAGTTCGGCGTCAGCGCCGGGGACCTCAAGGCGCTGATGCGGCTCGCGCCCGGGCAGGGCGAACCGATGCGCGCGCTGGCCCGGATGTGGCGCTGCGACGCGTCCACCGTGACCTGGATCGTCGACCGACTGGAGAAGCAGGGCCTGGTGGAACGGCAGGCACACCACGCGGACCGCCGGGTCAAGGTCGTGGTGCTCAGCGAGGCGGGCGAGCGCCTGCGGACGCGCCTGACGGACCTGTTCTACCGGCCCCCGGCCGTACTGTCCGAGCTGTCCCGGAGCGATCTGCAGGCACTGCACCGGCTGGTCCGGCGGCTGCGACCGGAACCGCCGGAGTGATCCTCGGCCCGGCGCGGCGGGCGGGCGGCACCGACTACAGGTAGTCGACCAGCCCGTCGGCCTCCAGGCCCTCGACCACCTTCTTGACGTCCTGCGCCCGGGACCGGTCGCAGACCAGCAGCACGTCCGAGGTGTCGACAACGACCATGTCGTGCACCCCGACCACCGCGATCATCCGGCGCCCCTCCGACACGACGACCAGTCGTTCGCTGTCCGACAGCCGCACGGTGGGCGCCCGCCCGGCCGCATCCTCACCACCCACGGGTACGACCGTCGTCGTCGTGCCGTCCTCGACCGCCACCACGGTGCCGGGTGTGCCGCCGTCCTCCGCCGGGACCGCAGGGCCGGGACGGGTCGACCCGGCCGGGTCCGGCGCGGCGGCGGTCGCTGGCGCGGCGCACAGATCAGCGTTCCGTGTCGAATCGTGTACGGCGGGTACCGCGGACACCACCACGTTGCCCTGACCGTCGCTGTCGTGGATCTCGCCGAGCGCGTGATAGTCGCCGACGTCGCTCCAGCCGAACTCGCCCGGCACCGTCGCGACCACCCCGTCGTGCGCCGCCGGCTCCATCAGCAGGTACTCGATGGCGATCTTCGGCAGCGTCGGCCAGATCCGCGCCAGTACCTCGTCGCGGTCGTCGGTGTGCCAGGCGCCGGCGATCCGGCGCATCGCGTCGTGGAACTCCGGGTGCCGCCGGCGCAACTGGTCGAGGAAGACGTCGACCCGCCAGACGAAGAAGCTGGCGTTCCACAGGTACCGCCCGGAGTTCAGGTACTCCACCGCCACGTCGTGCGGCGGCTTCTCCACGAACTCCTCGACCAGCGAGCCCGGGGCGTCGGACAGGTCCCCGCCCACCCGGATGTACCCGTACCCGGTCTCCGGGTGGTCGGGGGTGATCCCGACGGTGGTCAGGTAGCCGCGCTGCGCGCAGTCCACCGCCCGGCGCACGGTGCTTCGGAAGCTCTCCGGGTCCTTGATGACGTGGTCGGCCGCGAAGGAACCCATCACCGCGTCCGGGTCGAGTTCGGCGATGACCGCCGCGGCGAGCGAGATGGCCGGCGCCGAGTCCCGCGGAGCCGGCTCGACCAGGATGTTGCCGGCCGGCAGGGTGGGCGCCTCCCGCGCGATCAGCGGGGCGAGCGAACCTCCGGTGACCACGAAGGTCTGCTCGGCCGGGGCCAGGTCCGCGACCCGGTTGACGGTGTCCCGCAGCAGGCTGCACCCGGTGCCGGCGAACGGCTGGACGAACTTCGGGAAGTGGCTGCGCGAAACCGGCCAGAGTCGCTTTCCACTGCCCCCCGCCGGAATGACCGGGTAGAAGTGGGCCGTGGCGGCCTGTCCTGTCGTCATCCGAGAAACTGTATCGCCTGACGTGTCACCCTGCGGACGATCCGGCATAACCCTAGTTTTCGACACAGAACGCGACAGGTGGCCCGACAGTCACCCAGCCGTACCCGACCAGCGGGCAGGCCGTGCCTGGGGTTAGGCGGTGACCAGCGACGCCGCCCGCGCCCATGCGGCCAGGTGCACCTCGGCGCTCTGCTCCCAGGTGAACTCGCGGGACCGCTCGTAACCACGCCGACCCAGCTCGGCCCGCCGCGCGTCGTCGTCGAGCAGCGCGGTCAGGTCCCGCGCGATCTCGTCCGCGGACTCGCCCGTGTACGCGACCGCGTCGCCACCGACCTCGGGCAGCGACAGCCGGGGCGTGGTGAGCACCGGCGCGCCGCAGGCCATGGCCTCCAGTACCGGCAGGCCGAAGCCCTCGCCATGGCTCGGGTACGCCGCCACCAGGGCGCCGCCCAGGTAGCCGGCGAGGTCCGCGTAGCGCAGGTAGCCGGGGCGCAGCAGCCGCAGCTTCGCCGGCACCTCCGCGACGGCCTTGTCGATCTCGTCGTCGTGCCCGTTGCCCCCGGCCAGTACCAGCGCCGGCGGCTCAGGGCGGTCGACGACGGCCTTCACCCAGCCCCGGATCAGCTCCGGGGTGTTCTTGCGGGGCTCCTTGGCGCCGAGGAAGGCCACGTACGGCAGGTCACCGAGGCCGAGCCGGGCCCGCACCCTGGCCTGCTCGTCGTCCGACGGCGGGTGGAACGCGTCCGGATCGGCGCCGTGGTAGGCCACGTCGATCTTGGTCGGGTCGGCGTCCAGCAGCCGGATCAGCTCGTCACGGGTCGCCTTGCTCGGCACGATCACCCGCGCCGCCCGGCGCAGGGAGGTGCGGATGGCGGACCGGAAGAACGTGCCACGGGCCTTCTCGTAGTGGTCCGGCTCGGTGAAGAACGTCGCGTCGTGCACCATGACCGTCACCGGGCAGGACGCCCGCAACGGACACGTGTAGAACGGCGAGTGGATCACGTCCGCGGAGTGCTGTTGCGCCAACAGCGGCAGGCCGGTCTGTTCCCAGGCCAGCCGGGCCGGCCGGTGCGCCACCGCAGCGGGACCGACCACGGTCTGCGCGTGCGGCAGGATCCGCCGGTAACGCTCCGCATCCGTGCGTTGACAGACAACGGTCAGACCGTGCTGCACCGAGGACAAGGCCTGCAACAGGCCGTCTACGTACCGCCCGACACCACCTCTGTCGGCGGGAACGCTCGTCGCGTCGAACAGCACCCGGGGTAGTTCGCCACCGGTCACCCAGACCACTCCCCTGGAGCATCTCCGCGTACACGGAGTTACCTTCTCCCGTACCAGCACCGCGTCGTACCCCGGGCCGTCCTGGCCCGCCGCCGTACCGGTCTTCCGGACTGTCAGCGTACGCCCGAACCGCACCACATGCCGTCCGCCACGACGGGCAGGGGCTGAGGGTCAGCTCGTTGACCTTACGGTTACCCAATCGGGCCGGCCGCCATGCGTAGTCGGATATCCGACCAGGACGCGCCAGCCCGCGACCGTCGGCCGAGTCGGGCGTGCTCGGTACATCTCACCACAGCGCCCGCGGCGCCCCACAGGGGGTGTCACCGTCCGTACAAGTCGAGCGAACCCCCGCCGGTCCGTTACCGTCGAGTCAACATGTTCACGGGTGGTTTGCAGGAGGTTCGCACGGTGCCCACCGAGCTGTCCACGCCGGCCGGCGCGCTCGCCGCCGCGCTGCGCGCGGATCCCAACGGTCCGCTACTGACCTACTACGACGAGCAGACCGGTGAACGGACCGAGCTGTCCGCGCGGACCCTCGACAACTGGGTGTGCAAGACCGCCAACCTGCTGGTCGACGGGGCCGGGCTCACGGTGGACGACCCGGTCGCGGTGCTGCTGCCGGCGCACTGGCAGACCGCCGCCGTACTGCTCGGCTGTCTGGCCGCGGGCACCCCGGTCCGCACCGCGCCCGTGACCGGCCACAACGCCGACCCGGTCGAGGTCGCGTTCGGTACGCCCGCGCGCCTGGCCGACGTGCGCACGCTGCGGCCGGCCGAGACGTACCTGCTGGGACTGGCGCCGATGGCTGCGCCGCTGGCCGAACTGCCGCCGCGCACCGCCGACTACGTGCTCGAGGTCCGCGCGTTCGGCGACAACTTCGCCGCACCGCTCCCCGACCCGGCCGGCACCGCCCTGCTCGACCCGGTCCCGGTCAGCCACCGTGAACTCGTCGAACGGGCCGCCGCCCACGCCGGTGGCGCCGGCCTGCACCGCGGCGGACGGCTGCTCATCG
>JBAUUM010000490.1:0-5405 GCA_049582705.1 Actinocatenispora sp. | reverse complement strand
CCGGAATCCGGTGGCCGGCGCTTCTCACGTCGAGCGGGACGGGCGTCGGTGACGCCCGCGTGCTTCAGCTCTTCGAGTCGGCCTTCGGTGAGGACGAGGCCTTGCCGCCGGCCGGTGCGCTCACCCGCAGGGTCTTGACGTTGACCTTCTGCTTCGGCGCCCCGTCACCCGGCTTGCTGGGATCCGCCGGCTTGACGCCCTTCTTGGCGACGTCCTGGACCACGTCCAGGCCCTTGTCGACGGTGCCGATCACCGAGTAGCTGGCCGGCAGGTTCGTGTCGCCGTACACGATGAAGAACTGTGAACTGCCGGACCCCGGCTGACCCGTGTTCGCCACGGCGACGGTGCCCGCGGGGTAGGTCGGCTTCTTGCCGGTCGGCAGGTTCTCGTCCTTGACCGTGTAGTTCGGGCCACCGCTGCCGGTGCCGGACGGGTCACCGCACTGCAGGACCTCGAGGCCGGCCTGCTTCGTGGTCATCCGGTGGCAGGTCGACTTGTCGAAGAACTTCTTGTCCGCCAGGTAGGTGAAGCTGTGCACGTTGCACGGTGCCTTGGCGGTGTCCAGCTTGACGCCGATCGTCCCGACATTCGTGTTGATCGACATGTTCTGCGTGCCGGTCTTCACCACGTCGGCTTCCTTGGGGGTGCCGACGTCCTTGAGGTTCGGGTTGCCGTTGGCCTGCGCCTTCGTGTAGCAGGTGTCGGCGGCGGGCTTGGCGGAGGCAGCCGGGTGGGCCGACTTCTTGTTTCCGCCGTCGTCCTTGCCGCTGTTGGCCCACACCAAGAGGCCGGCACCACCCGCGACGACGATGACGGCGGCGACGATCCCGACGATCGCCAAGGCCTGCCGGCGCTTACGCGCTGACGCGGCGCGGCGAGCCATCTGCCGCTCCAGCTTCGCGCGGGCCAATGCGCGCTGGCGGTTCCTAGTGGAAGCCACCCTTGCTCCCTCCCCATCGGTGTGTAAGGACATGTCCCCGACGTCACGACTCGTACACTGTGCTGCCGGGAAGGCAGGGGACGCGGACGCAGGCCCGCGGGTACCCAGCGACAAAGGTTAACCAACTGTGATCGGCACCCGCGCGCGGTGGGCGGAACAAATACGTAACAGATCGATCCGAACTGTCTGTGAATGGTCCGGCACGCGCCCGGCGCGACGATACCCGATTCACCGTCCGTCGGGCCGCCGGTAGGCTTGCCCGCAAGTCAGCCAGTACCGCAGGAAGGATGTCAGGTGCTCGTCGCCGGGTTTCCCGCCGCCGCCTTCGGGACCAACTGCTACGTGGTTGCGCCCGCAGCGGGCGAGGAGTGCGTGATCATCGACCCGGGCGTGGGCGTGACGCAGCCACTGGCCGACGTGCTCGCCGAGTTCAAGCTCCGCCCGGTCGCCGCGATGCTGACCCACGGGCACATCGACCACACGTTCTCGGTGGTGCCGGTGTGCGGTGCGCGTGGGATCACCGCGTACATCCATCCCGAGGACCGCGAGCTGCTGGCCGACCCGGCGATGGGCCTGTCCAGTGAGCTGGCCGCGATGCTGGGCAGCCTGACCGACGGCCCGCTGCGCACCGAGCCGGACGACGTCGCCGAGCTCGTGGACGGCGCCACCGTGCCGCTGGCCGGGCTGGACTTCCTGGTCGACCACGCACCCGGGCACACCCGGGGATCGGTGATGTTCCGGGTCGCCGGCGCCGCCGATGACGGTCCGGCCGAGCTGGTCGAGGCCAGCGAGCTGTGCTTCACCGGCGACGTGCTGTTCGCCGGTTCCATCGGCCGTGTCGACCTGCCCGGTGGCGACCCCCGGACCATGGTCGAGAGCCTGCGCAGCCGGGTGCTGCCGCTGGCCGACACGACGGGTGTGCTGCCGGGACACGGACCGCATACCACGATCGGCCGCGAGCGCCGCGCGAATCCGTACCTGACGCGCCTCGCCGCCGATCCCGCCGCAGACCTGTTCGCCACCCGCTGATCGTCACCGGTGCGGACGCGCCGGTGACGACGCGTCGCCCCGGACCGCCGTCACACCGTCACCGGCACCACGTCACCCGCAGCACGTCACCGGCACCGGGATGCCGCCGGTGGCTCGGCGAGCGGCGCCGGACCAGCCGAGGAGCATACGCATGAGTCAGGACAAGCCGAACCCACTGAGTGGCTTCCCCGAGTGGCTGCCCGCCGGACAGCTCGTCGAGGCGCAGGTGATCGACACCCTGCGGCACACGTTCGAGCTGCACGGCTTCGCGCCGCTGCGCACCCGCGCGGTCGAGCCGCTGGACCAGTTGCTGCGCAAGGGCGAGACGTCCAAGGAGGTGTACGTGCTGCGGCGGCTGCAGGCCGACAGCGACGACCCCTCCGACTCCGGGCTCGGGCTGCACTTCGACCTGACCGTGCCGCTGGCCCGCTACGTGCTGGAGCACTCCGGCAAGCTGCAGTTCCCGTTCCGCCGGTACCAGATCCAGTCCTGTTGGCGGGGCGAGCGCCCGCAGGAGGGCCGGTACCGCGAGTTCATCCAGGCCGACATCGACATCGTGGACCGCGACACGCTGCCGGCGCACTACGAGGTGGAGCTGCCGCTGGTCATCGGGGACGCCCTGGCCGCGCTGCCGCTGCCGCCGGTCACCATGCACGTGAACAACCGCAAGCTGTGCCAGGGCTTCTACACCGGCCTGGGGCTGTCCGACCCGATGGAGGCCATCCGGATCGTCGACAAGATCGACAAGATCGGGCCCGCCGCGGTCGCCGAGCAGCTGACCACCGTACTGGGGGCCACCGACGCGCAGGCGAAGGCCTGCCTGGAGCTGGCCGACATCCGCACCCCGGACGGCTCGTTCGCCGACCGGGTCGCCGCGCTCGGGGTCCGCGACCCGCTGCTCGACGAGGGGGTCGCGGAACTCGGCGAGGTGGTCCGGGCCGCCGCGGAGCACGCGCCGGGCCTGGTCGTCGCCGACCTGCGGATCGCCCGCGGTCTCGACTACTACACCGGCACCGTGTACGAGACGTTCCTGCGCGGCGCCGAGTCGCTGGGCTCGATCTGCTCCGGCGGCCGGTACGACAACCTGGCCACGGCTGGCGACGAGAGCTACCCGGGCGTCGGCCTGTCGATCGGGGTGTCGCGGCTGCTCGGGCGGATCCTGGGCCGCGGTGAGGTCACCGCGTCACGCACCGTACCGACCTGCGTGCTGGTCGCGCTGCCGGACGAGGAGTCCCGCCCGTCACGCAACCGGATCGCCGCGAGCCTGCGGCGTCGTGGCATCCCCACCGAGGTGGCACCGGCGGCGCAGAAGTACGGCAAGCAGATCCGGTTCGCGCAGCGGCGCGGCATCCCGTTCGTACTGTTCCCCGGCGAGGAGCCGGACTCGCTGGAGGCCCGGGACATCCGCTCCGGCGAGCAGTCGCCGGTCGACCCGGAGACCTGGCTGCCCCCGGCGGCGGACCGGCACCCGACCGTCGTACCGGTCGGCTGACGACGCACCCCCGGCACCGGTCAGGGGCGGTGCGGCCGCCCCGCCGGTGGCTGGGAGAATCGGAACCCGAGGCCCTGACGAAGGAGAGTCGTTCGTGATCCGCACCCACGCGGCAGGCACCCTGCGCGCCGAGCACGTTGGACAACAGGTGACGCTCGCCGGATGGGTGGCCCGGCGACGGGACCACGGCGGTGTCATCTTCGTCGACCTGCGGGACTCCTCCGGCGTAGTCCAGGTGGTGTTCCGGGGTGGCAGCGAGGCCGCGGACCGCGCCGCCGCCGCGGCGCACGTGCTGCGCAGTGAGTTCTGCGTGCGCATCGAGGGCAGCGTGGAACGTCGCCCGGAGGGCAATGACAACCCGGACCTGCCGACCGGCGCGGTCGAGGTGACCGTCACCGGCCTGGAGGTGCTCAGCGCCGCCGCGCCGCTGCCGTTCCCGATCGACGAGCACGTCGGGGTCGGCGAGGAGGCCCGGCTGAAGTACCGCTACCTGGACCTGCGTCGCAGCGGTCCGGCGGCGGCCCTGCGGCTGCGCAGCGACGCCAACCGGATCGCCCGGGGCGTGCTGGGCGAGCGTGACTTCGTGGAGATCGAGACGCCGACGCTGACCCGGTCCACCCCGGAGGGCGCCCGCGACTTCCTGGTGCCGGTCCGGCTGCAGCCCGGCTCCTGGTACGCGCTGCCGCAGTCGCCGCAGCTGTTCAAGCAGCTGCTGATGGTCGCCGGCATGGAGCGCTACTACCAGATCGCCCGGTGCTACCGGGACGAGGACTTCAGGGCCGACCGGCAGCCGGAGTTCACCCAGCTGGACATCGAGATGTCGTTCGTGACCCAGGACGACGTGATCGAGGTCGGCGAGGAGATCACCGCGGCGCTGTGGAAGGACCTGGCCGGGGTCGAGATCCCGCGCCCGATCCAGCGCATCACCTGGCACGACGCGATGGACCGGTACGGGTCCGACAAGCCCGACCTGCGCTACGACCTGACCCTCACCGAGCTCACCGAGTACCTGCGCGGCACCGGATTCCGGGTCTTCGCGCAGGCCATCGAGTCCGGCGGCTACGTCGGCGCGGTCGTGATGCCCGGTGGCGCCGCACAGACCCGCAAGGAGCTGGACGGCTGGCAGGACTGGGCGAAGGCCCGCGGCGCGAAGGGCCTGGCCTATGTGGTGCTCGACGGTGAGTCGGGCGCGGCGAAGGGCCCGGTCGCGAAGAACCTCTCCGAGGCGCACCTGGCCGGTCTGGCCGACGCGGTCGGTGCCAAGCCGGGCGACGCGGTCTTCTTCGCCGCCGGCTCCCGTCGCGGTGCCCAGGAGCTGCTCGGCGCGGCCCGGCAGGAGATCGCCCGCCGTACCGGCCTGATCGACGAGGACGCCTGGGCGTTCTGCTGGGTGGTCGACGCGCCGATGTTCGAGGCGGTGGACGACACGGACGACGTGTCCGTCGGCTCCGGCCGGTGGACCGCGGTGCACCACCCGTTCACCTCGCCGAACTCCGACTGGATCGACCGGTTCGAGGAGGCGCCGGACCGCGCGTTGGCGTACGCGTACGACATCGTCTGCAACGGCAACGAGATCGGCGGCGGGTCGATCCGTATCCACGCCGGGGACGTGCAGCGCCGCGTGTTCGACCTGCTGGGCATCACCTCGCAGGACGCGGCGGACAAGTTCGGCTTCCTGCTGGACGCGTTCAAGTTCGGCCCGCCGCCGCACGGCGGCATCGCGTTCGGCTGGGACCGGGTGTGCATGCTGCTGGCCGGCGCGGACAGCATCCGCGACGTGATCGCGTTCCCGAAGTCCGGTGGCGGGTTCGACCCGTTGACCGGTGCGCCGACCCCGATCACACCCGCGCAGCGCAGGGAGGCGGGGGTGGACGCCAAGCCGAAGCCCGCTGCCGGCTCGGGCGCGCCGACCGCGCCGGAGGACGCCGCCGCGCCGCGGTGACC
>JBAUUM010000489.1:0-3718 GCA_049582705.1 Actinocatenispora sp. | reverse complement strand
CCGGCAGCTCCGGCAGCTCCGGCAGCTCCGGCGGGTCATGGAGCCCGACCGGGACGCCACCCGGCGTCCGCTACCGTGGCCGCATGCGGTCGCTGGTCTCCCCAGGCCGACCCGACAGGCGGTACGGACCGGGCCGACGCAACGAAACGGTCCGCCCGTACGGATCGGGCCGGGCGTGCTGACGGACCGGCCGGCGCGTACCGGTCGGGCGGAATCCCGCGCCGCGTCCGCTCTGGTCGTGGTCGTCACGGTGGGAATGGTGGCCTGGGCGCTGTCCGTGCCCGGCGCGCCCACCGGTACGCCGCTCGTCCTCGCCGTGGCCCTGATCGTGCTGCAGGGCGTCGCCCTGCTGCGGATCAGTTCGGCCCCGATGGTCGCCGCGGCCGTGCTGATCGCCCTAGGCGCCGGCCTCGAACTGCTCATCCCGCCGTTCGGACCGGGCCTGGCGGTCCCGGGGTTGTTCTCGCTCGCGCTGCTGCGACCACCACGGGTGTCGTTGTGGGCGCTGGCCGGGACGCTCGCCACGGTGCCGCTCGTCCTGGTCGGCGGCGCCCCGCAGAACGCACTGGTCGACCTGGCCAGCGCGGTCGCGGCGTGGAGCCTCGGCGAGCTGCTCCGGACCCGCCGGGAGCGCCGGATGGACGCGCTGCGGGCGGTCGCCGAGCAGGAACGCGCCGCCCTCGCCCGCGAGGTGCACGACATCGTCGGCCATTCCCTCGCCATGATCATCGTGCAGGCGGGCGCCGCGGAGGACGTGTTCGACCGGCGCCCCGACCGGGCGAGGGAGGCGGTCCGCGCCATCGACACGTCGGCGCGTTCGGCGCTGGCCGAGGTCCGTCGGGTGATCGCCGGGCCGGCCGAGCCGCACGGGCTGTCCGACCTCGACGCGTTGGCGGCCGGCCCCCGGAAGGCCGGACTGACCGTCGACCTGCGCGTCGACGGTGATCCGGCGCTCGTACCGGCCGCAGTGGCGGGGTCCACGTACCGGATCGTGCAGGAGTCGCTGACCAACGCGCTGCGGCACTCGGGGGCCGGCCGGGTCGACATCGTCGTGACGTGCGACGCTCGGGACGTGTCGATCACGGTGCAGGACGACGGGGCCGGCGGCGGGCGCCGGCCGGCCGCACACCGCAGGTCGAGCGGGACCGGGATCCTGGGCATGCGGGCCCGCGCCGAACTGCACGGCGGCTCCTGCGACGCCGCACCGCTGCACGACGGCGGGTTCCGGGTGCAGGCCCGGCTTCCGGTCGGAGCGGCCCAGTGACCCCGGTCCGGGTCCTGATCGTCGACGACCAGGAACTCGTGCGCACCGGCTTCTCGCTCATTCTCGAATCCCGGGACGACATCGACGTGGTCGGCCAGGCGGGCGACGGCCTCGCCGCGGTCCGGCTGGCCACCGAACTGCGCCCCGACGTCGTACTGATGGACGTGCGGATGCCCGGCGTCGACGGCATCGAGGCGACCCGCCGGATCATCCAGGCCAGGGCGGACATCCGGGTCGTCATGCTGACCACGTTCGAGGAGGACGAACTGGTGCACGAGGCGCTGCGCGCCGGCGCCAGCGGCTTCCTGCTGAAGGACATCCGGCCCGCCGAACTCGCCGACGCGGTACGGGTCGTGCACGGCGGGGACGCGCTGCTCGCCCCGTCCGTGACCCGCCGGATGCTGGAGGAGTTCGTCGCCCGGCGGCCCATGGCGGCACCGCAGCCGGCGGTGCTGAGCACCCTGACCGCGCGGGAACGGGAGGTTCTCGCCCTCGTCGCCCGCGGCGCGTCCAACCGGGAGATCGCCGGCGACCTCGTACTGTCCGAGGCCACCGTGAAGACGCACGTCTCGGCGATCCTGCGGAAGCTTCCGGCCCGGGACCGGGTCCAGGCCGTGGTGATCGCCTACGACTGTGGTCTGGTGCGGCCCGCGTCCTCCGACTGAGGTCGCAGATCCGGACCGGCGTCGGGACGGAGGCGCCGGCGGGTCCTGTTTCCTAGCGTCGACACCATGCATGAGAAGCCTCCTCCCGGGCTGCGGCCGCTCGTCGCCGCCGTGGCCGTCGCCGTGACCGCCGGGGTCGTCGTGACCCTGCTGACCGTGCTCCGGCGTACCGAGGTGCTCGACTACCAACAGGCCGCCGACCCGCACGCGGTACGCGCCTCGTTGAGCGCCACGCTGTGGATCCGGGCCGGTATCGCGCTCGGCTTCGCCCTTGTCTGGCCGCTGCTGCTGCGGCGCCTCGCGAACGGCAGCGTGCGGGTGTTCGCCCGGATCCGCCGGGTGTCCGTCGTCGCGGTCGTGATGCTGCTCGTCTCCGCGGTCACCGGCGCCGCGCCCGGCTGGCTGCACGCCGCCCAGGCGGTCCAGTGCGCCGCGCAGGTCGGCGTGTTCGCGATGACGCTGCGGCCCGACCTGCGGGCCTGGTACGCCGCCCACCGCGCGCCCCGGGTACGCCGCGGCACCTGGCGGCCGGTGCTGTTCATGGTGGTGGCCGCGCCGTGGAGCGCCGAACTCGCCATCGGCGACCTCCCGTTCACCGCCAACGGGCTGATCGCCGCGCTGTTCACCCTGCCGATCTACGGCGCGGGGGCGCTGCTGATCCGCGAGCTGGCACGTCGGACCGGCCGCGGCTGGCCGAGCATCCTGCTGCTCGGCGTCGCGTACGGCATCGTCGAGGAGGGCCTCGCGCTGCAGAGCTTCTTCAGCGCCACCATCTACCACGCGATCGGACCGACCTGGGGCGCGCGGGTGGCGGGCGTCAACGGTGTGTACACGGAGATGCAGCTGGTCAACCACGCGGTCTGGAGCGTGGCGGTGCCGATCCTGCTCACCGAGCTGTTCTTCCGGGGCAGCCGGACCCGCCCGTACCTGGGACGCCTCGGTACGACCGTCACCGCTGTGCTGTACCTGATCGGGATTGGCCTCGTCATGGTGACCTCGCACCTGCAGCTGATTCCGGGCTACTGGGCTCCGCGGCCGCTGCTCGCCGGCGCCGCCGCGGCGGTGGTCGTCCTGGTGGTCGTCGCGCTCGCCGTGCTGCGACGGCCGTCGGCCCGTCCGGCCGCCGCCGTCCCGTCCACCGCGCCCGGCACGGCTGTACCCGGCACGGCTGTACCCGGCACGGTCGCGCCCGGCACGGTCGCGCCCGGCACTCCGGCGCTGTTCGCCGTCGCGGTCCTGGGTACGGCGCTGTTCCTCGGCGTCCTCGTCCTGCCCGGCCATCTGCGGTTGGCCTTCACGCACGGCCCGTTCGTCGTACTGCCGATGGTCTCGGCGCTCGCGGTGGCCGTGCTCGTCGGCCGGCTCGTCGCACGCTGGTCGTCGGCGTCGAACTGGAGCGACCGGCACAGCCTGGCGCTGGGCGGCGGCGCACTGCTCAGCCACAGCCTGCTCGGCATGCTCGTCCAGCCGGACACCTGGCGGGACCGGGTCGGTGTCGGCGTGCTGTTCGCCGTCACCGTCCTGGTACTGGTGTGGACGTCCCGGCGGCTCGGCCGACCGCTGCCGACCGGCACGACCGACACGAACAGCACGACCGGCGCGGGGACGAACGGGCCGGACGCGCGTCCGATGGACCGGGAGCGGGATCTGGCCACCGGATGACGGCCCGACCGAGGTGCCGACCACCGATCTCAAATCCCGTAACTAAACGTTAACCGCAAGATGACCCTCCGTACGCACCGATCCGGCCCCGACGGGACGCGCGCCGCGCCCGCCGGGGCCGCGGGGC